>JBMNOT010000020.1:0-15877 GCA_050943225.1 Christensenellales bacterium
GCCGGAGTTCACCTTGAGTCTGAGCTTCTCGACAGAGAAATCCCGGACGCGGAAACGCCCCCTGACGGCGGAGATGTCGTGCTTGGTCACTTCGGGCAGGTAACGCCTATCCACGGCCACTTCCCGACCTGCGATAAACACCCGTTGGGCATGGAAATCCTTCAGGTCGTCCAGCAGCACGATATCCGCCCTGAGCCCCGGTTTTATCGCGCCCCTGTCTTTGAGGCCGTAGCACTCCGCCGCGTTCAGGCTGGCCATCTGAATAGCGACGATGGGATCCAGCCCTGCCGCGACGCACAGGCGCATGTGGCAGTTCAGATGGCCTTCGCTGAGTATCGTTTTGGGCTGGCAGTCGTCGGAGCACAACAGGCAGCGCCTGCTGTTGAGCGGTGTTACCGACCTGATAAGCTCCGGCAGGTCATGGCATGCCGATCCCAGGCGCAGCAGCACGTACATGCCGCGGGAAATACGGTCAAGCATCTCTTCGGCGGTGGTGCACTCGTGGTCGGTCAGTATGCCGGCGGACGCATACGCATTAAGCTCATGGCCGGACACCCTCGGACTGTGCCCGTCGATGGGCTTTCCGTGAAGGGCGGCGACCATCAGTTTATCCAGCACGCTGCTGTCCGCGCTGATAACCCCCGGGTAGTTCATGAATTCCCCGAGCCCCAGTATCTCCTCGCGGCTGATGACCGGCTCCATGTCTTCCGCGGCGACCACTGCACCCGCGTGCTCAAACGGGGTGGCGGGTACGCAGGAAGGCAGCATCCATTTGATGTCCAGCGCGGTGTGTTTCGAGGCTGCGATCATATATTCCAGGCCGGCTATGCCGCAGACGTTGGTGATCTCGTGCGGGTCGGAGACGATGGTTGTGGTCCCATGGGGCACGATGAGCCTGCCCAGCTCTTCGGGACTGACGTACGACGATTCCACGTGGAAATGGCTGTCGATAAAGCCCGGCGCGGCAAAGCGGTCTTCGGCGTCTATCTCGCGGCGGCCTTCGTACTGCCCGACTCCGGCGATCAGCCCCTCGCACAGCGCGATATCGCCCGGGATAATCGAGGCGCCGTAAACGTCCACCACTTTGCAGTTCTTGATGACAAGATCGGCGGGAACCCGCCCGGCGGCGGTATCTATAAGCTTTTTTTGCAGCTCCTTGTTCATTTTCGCGGCCAGCCTTTCATAACAAATGATGGATAATGGGCTTTTTGTTATGCTATCACACTTCGGGTAAACTATAAACCCCTGAAAATTTTTGAGACATGGCAGGATAAGACCCGGAAGTCCTGGCTGGATATAGCGCTAAAGGTGGGCCTTGTGCCCCATATTTATTAAAAGTTAACCGAGTATAACAAATTTATTTTAACTATTTCATATTGAAAAGGGCTGCCAGTTTGTTATAGAATAGGGTGATCAATGAGGCGTTGCCCTTATTGGTTTCACAAAATGACGGCTTAATCAGCGCCGATTACTCTGTCAAAAATCAAGAGAAAGGCAATGCGGTTTCTTTGGGAATTCAACTTATGAATTGAAGAGTAACGGAAAGCGGTTATTCCGCTCATTAACAATGTCCATTCATGTGAGACAGCATTGTTAATCCTAATTACACATTTAATAAACAAGGAGGAAATCCATGAAAAAGCTCGTAATGTTTTTGGTGGTGCTGGCATTGATCGTTGTGCCGTTTGCGGGTTGCGGTCAGCAGGCTCAGCAGCCTTCGGTATCGAAGGAAGACGTCAAGATCGGCGTGATACTGATTCACGATGAGAACTCCGGCTATGACGCGGCCCATATCACCGGCATCAGGGAAGCTGCCAAGGCAACCGGCATCGACGAGGCTACCCAGATCATCTGGAAGTACAACATCCCCGAGGACGAGACTTGTTACGACACCGCGATCGACCTGGTGGAGCAGGGCTGCAAGTACATCTTCTCTGACAGCTACGGCCATCAGAGCTACATGCAGCAGGCTGCCGAAGAGAACCCGGATGTCACCTTCATCGCCATGACGGGCGACACCGCGAAGCTTTCGGGCCTGCCCAACTTCAAGAACGCGTTCAACTTCACCTTTGAGTCCCGCTATGTCTCGGGCGTTGTGGCCGGCATGAAGCTTGCCGAGCTCATTGAGCAGGGCAAAGTGACCGACAAGAACAAGGACGAGAACGGCAACATCAAGGTCGGGTATGTCGGCGCTTATCCGTATGCGGAAGTGGTTTCCGGCTACACCGGCTTCTACCTCGGCATCAAGTCCATTGTTGAAAACGTTGTGATGGACGTGCAGTACACCAACTCGTGGTATGATCCCACCATGGAAGCGGAAGCTGCAAAGGCTCTTGTGTCGTCCGGATGCATCATCATCGGCCAGCATGCGGACTCCACCGGTGCTCCCAGCGCCTGCGAAGCGCTGCTGGACAGCGGTACCACCGTTTACTGCGTGGGCTACAACATCGACATGCTCAAAGTTGCGCCCAAGGCTGCGCTGACCAGCGCGCAGAACGACTGGAGCGTTTACTACACCTATGCGATGAACTGCATCATAAACGGCGAGGAAATTCCTACCGACTGGGCGAAAGGTTACAGCGAAGGCGCTGTGAAGATCTCCCAGCTGGGCGAGAGCTGCGCTCCCGGCACGGCTGAAAAGGTGGCCGAAGTGGAAAAGGCTCTGAAGGAAGTAACTCTCCACGTGTTCGACACCTCCAAGTTCACTGTGAACGGCGAGAAAGTGACCAGCGCTATGGCTATCGACACTGACGGCGACTTCGTGCCGGACAGCGAAGAGGCCATCAAAGACGGCATCTTCTATGAGTCCATAATCCGCAGCGCTCCGTACTTCGGCCTGCGTATCGACGGCATCAGAGAGCTCAACGCTGGCTGATTGCTGACATAAGGAAAGAGCCACTTTCCAAAAGTGGCTCTTTCTATGATTATAATGGGGCCCCCGAAAAGCGCAGCTTTATGGGGTACGGTATGATGAGGCCCCTCAAAACCACACCTTTTATGGTACTGTTCCCGGCTCTGTTCGGCGAAGGATTGCCCGGCCTGTGCGGCACGGCAACCTGCCGGCAGGGCGAGATCACAAGGGAGGCTAACTCACTATGCAAAATGCCAAAGTGGCTGTCTGCATGCGCGACATCACCAAGACATTTGGCCCGGTTGTGGCAAACGACCGGATAGGGCTCGATATACACAGGGGCGAGATACTCGCTCTGCTTGGGGAAAATGGCAGCGGCAAGACCACGCTCATGAACATGCTGGCTGGTATTTATTATCCCGATGCCGGTCAGATATTTGTGGACGGACGCGAGGTGTCCATCCGGAGCCCCAAGGACGCTTACGATCTGGGCATCGGCATGATCCATCAGCACTTCAAGCTTGTGGACGTGTTCACTGCGGCGGAGAACATCATACTCGGTATAAAAGACGCCGGCCGCAGCCTCGATCTGAAAACCGTGGGCGAAAAAATTCGCGCCATATGCGACATGTACGGCTTTGATGTCGACCCGAACCAAAAGGTCTACGACATGTCCGTTTCCCAGAAGCAAACGGTGGAGATCGTGAAAGTGCTTTACCGTGGCGCCGACATCCTGATACTGGACGAGCCCACCGCCGTTCTGACCCCGCAGGAGACGGAGAAGCTGTTTGCCATACTGCGCAACATGCGTGACGACGGCAAGGCAATCGTCATCATCACGCATAAGCTGCACGAGGTCGAGGAGATATCGGACCGCGTTGTGGTGCTGCGGCGGGGGCACTGTGTCGGCGAAAAAATAACAAAAGAAACCAATGCCGCGGAGATGACCAATATGATGGTGGGCCGCCCGGTATCTCTGAATATTGACCGGCCCGGTCCGGTAGCCCCCAAGCCCCGCCTTATTGTGGACGGGCTGACGGTGCGGGACGCGGACGGGATGGTCAAGCTGGCCGACGTGTCGTTCACCGCGTTTTCCGGGGAGATTCTCGGCATCGCGGGCATTTCCGGCTGCGGCCAGAAGGAACTGCTGGAAGCCATCGCGGGTCTGCAGGACTTCGAATCGGGCAGCATCCGGTATATCGACCCGGATACCGGCAAGGAGATCGAACTTGTCGGCAAGGACCCGCGCGAGATTTTCGACCTGGGCGTCACTTTGGCGTTTGTGCCTGAAGACAGGCTTGGCATGGGGCTCGTTGGCAGCATGGACCTGACCGACAACATGATGCTGCGCTCGTTCCGCAACGGCAGGATCATATTTACCGACAGGAAAAAGCCGCTCCAGCTCGCGGAACGCGTGGTGCGCGAGCTGTCGGTGGACACGCCGGGGCTTTCCACGCCGGTGCGCCGTCTCTCGGGCGGCAATGTGCAGAAAGTTTTGGTGGGCCGCGAGATTTCCTCTTCGCCCACCGTGCTGATGACAGCCTACGCCGTGCGCGGGCTGGACATCAATTCATCCTACACGATTTACGACCTGCTCAACCAGCAGAAGCAAAAAGGCGTCGCCGTCATCTATGTCGGGGAAGACCTCGACGTGCTGCTGGAGCTCTGTGACCGGATACTGGTGCTGTGCGGCGGAAGGGTGAGCGGCATCGTTCCCGGAAGAGGCGCTGATAAAAATGAGGTAGGTCTGATGATGACAAGGCTGGGAGGAGTGCAGTGCAATGAGTCAACATACTAAAGTACCCTTGGTGCGCATCGTCAAGCGTGAATCGATATCTTTCTGGCGTGCCTCGCTCATCCGGCTTATCGGTCTTATATTAGCGCTCGCTGCCAGTGCCATCGTCATATACGCCATCGTCAAACTCAATCCGCTTAACGTATATGTCGCCATGTTCGACGGCAACTTCGGCACGGAGAAACGGGCCTGGGTGACCCTGCGCGATATGGTGATGCTGCTGTGTATCGGCGTCGGCCTTGCGCCTGCGTTCAAGATGCGTTTCTGGAACATCGGCGCGGAAGGGCAGATACTGGCGGGCGGCATTGTGACCGCCGCGGTGATGATTTACCTGCGCACCGCGCTGCCCACATGGGCGATGCTGCTGGTGTCCTTGGTCGTGAGCATCATTGCGGGCGCACTGTGGGGGCTGGTGCCCGCCATATTCAAGGCGCGTTTCGGGACAAACGAGACGCTGTTTACGCTAATGATGAACTACGTCGCCATACAGCTGACTTCGTACTGCGTGGCACTGTGGGAGAATCCTTTCGGCTCCAACACCGTGGGCATCATCAACCAGCAGACCAAAGCCGGCTGGTTCCCGTCCCTGTTCGGACAGCAGTATCTATTAAATGTCATTATCGTGCTGGCGCTCACGATCATCATGTTCATCTACCTGCGCTACACCAAGCAGGGCTATGAAATCGCGGTGGTGGGCGAATCCGAGCGCACGGCCCGTTATGTCGGTATTCACGTGAAAACAGTCGTCGTCCGGACGATGATGATATCAGGCGCGATCTGCGGGCTCGCCGGGTTCATCGCGGTTGCGGGTTCGTCCCATACGATTTCCACCAGCACCGCGGGAGGCAGCGGCTTTACGGCCATCATCGTGGCCTGGCTGGCCAAGTTCAACACGTTTACTATGATTGCTGTGGCGGCGCTGCTGGTATTCTTGGAAAAGGGCGCGATACAGATTGCGTCGCAGTACAACATGAACGATTTCGCATCCAAAATGGTAACGGGCATTATACTGTTCTTCATACTGGGAAGCGAGTTCTTCACGAATTACCGGCTGGTTTTCCGCGGTGTAAAGGAGGCACACTGATATGGATCAACTTATATCCCTGTTCGAAGCCGCTGTCGTGTTCGGCACCGTCATACTCTTCGGCTCGGCCGGCGAAATACTGACGGAGAAATCCGGAAACCTGAACCTCGGCGTTCCGGGCATCATGTACCTCGGCGGCATCGCGGGCCTTGCCGGCGCGTTCTGGTACGAATCCAACTTCGCGTCGCCTGTGCCTATTGTCGGCCTCTTGATTTCGCTGCTCTGCGCGCTGGCGGCTTCCGTGCTGGGCGGCCTTATCTACAGCTTTTTGACCATCACGCTCCGGGCCAACCAGAACGTGACGGGCCTGACGCTGACGATATTCGGTTCGGGTGTTGCCAACTTCTTCGGCGGCGCGCTGAACAACATGGCAGGCGGCGTTGGCCAGATTTCCGTGGCTGTAACGAGCAGCGCCTACCGCGCGACGCTGCCTTTCCTTTCGGAAGTGGGCCTGTTTAACGCTCTGGGATTTATGGTCTATCTCGCGCTCATCATCGCCGTTGTCACCAGCATATTTTTAGGCAGGACGCATAAGGGCTTAAATCTTCGCGCAGTGGGCGAGAACCCCGCCACGGCTGACGCCGCCGGCATCAGCGTGGTCAAAAACAAATATCTCGCCACCTGCACAGGGTCGGCCATCACCGGGCTCGGCGGCCTGTACTATGTGATGGATTACATCAAGGGCACCTGGGCTATTGACGGCGGCATCGAGAAGCTGGGCTGGCTGGCTGTGGCGCTGGTCATTTTCGCCCGCTGGAAACCGCTGCACGCCATCTGGGGCTCGTATCTCTTCGGCATACTGTTCTGGCTGTGGCTTTACATACCGGGCCTGACCCGTTCGTCGCAGGAGATATTCAAAGTGCTGCCCTATCTGGTCACGATTGTGGTGCTGATTATCGTGTCCACGCGCAGGAAACGCGAGCATCAGCCCCCGGCCAGTTTGGGCCTGCCGTATTTCCGCGAGGAACGATAGCGTCAGGGCTGAAACTGCTTAGTTGCAGTAAAACTGGCTTTGGTAGGTTTTCGAATATTAATAGAGTCCTTAATACAATTTTGTGGGCAAGACGGGTTTTGCCCGCGCAGCCCACCTATTTCCACCCCAAAAAGCCTATGGCTTTTCGGGGACCCCGGTAAACTGGCGGAAAACCGAAGGTCTTTCGACAATTTGTAAGCCAGCATTATCAGTCGGCTTTGTCTTTTTACTTGGAATAAGTTGCAGAATTCCGGGTGCAATTCTGAAACAAATCACAGCGCGGGTTGAAAATATGTAACAGCTGGGATATAATTTTTCGCAAATCGGTATTTTTATTTTACCATAAAGGAGAGATGGCCAATGGGTGCTTTAAGAGGGGCATGTATGTTTGGACAGTCCGGCGGGCCGACGTCCGTCATCAACGCGAGCGCAGCGGGCGTGTTTTTGCAGGCGCTCAGCGAGGACTGCATCACCAAGGTCTACGGTGCGGCGCACGGCATCCGCGGGGTGCTGGAAGAGAATTTCTACGATATCGGCCAGGAAGACAGGGCAGAGATGGAGCTTCTGAAAACAACGCCGTCTTCGGCGCTGGGTTCCGTCCGCTACAAGCTGGCTGATCCGGACCAGGACGATAGGGATTACAAGCGGCTGCTAGAAGTTTTCAAGAAATACGACGTGCGCTATTTCTTCTACAACGGCGGGAACGACTCCATGGACACCTGCAACAAGGTGAGCAAGTTCATGCAGAAGGCGGGATACGAGATGCGCGTCATCGGCGTGCCCAAGACAATCGACAACGATCTTTGGGCCACCGACCACTGCCCGGGCTTCGGTAGCGCTGCAAAATACATCGCGGTGTCCACAATGGAAGTTTATCAGGATGCGCGCGTGTACGATACCGGTATGGTTACCATACTCGAGATCATGGGCCGCAACGCTGGCTGGCTGACAGCCGCTTCGGCGCTGGCGTCCCTTAAAGGCATGGGGCCGGATCTTATTTACCTGCCGGAGAAGGTATTCGATATGGACCAGTTCCTGGACAGGGTGAAGGAGCTGTATGCAAAGAACAAAAAAGTCATCGTGGCGGTGTCCGAGGGCATCAAGGATAAGGATGACCGTTACGTATCCGAATACGGCAGCGGCCTCGCCTCCCAGCGCGATGCGTTCGGCCATGCCCAGATGGGCGGTTTGGCGAGCACGCTGGCGGCTTACGCCAAGAAGGCTACGGGCGCGAAGGTGCGCGGCATCGAGTTCAGCCTGCTGCAGCGCTGCGCGGCGCATATCGCTTCCGCCACCGACATCGAGGAAGCGTTCCTCGCCGGCCAGGCGGCGGTAAAAGCCGCTGTGGAAGGCAAGACCGACCTGATGGTGGCCTTCGAGCGCGCGCCGGGCAAGGAATACAAGTGCAACATCAAGCTGATCGGGCTGCACGAAGTCGCCAATAAGGAGAAGAAGGTGCCCGACGAGTGGATACTGCCGGACGGAAAGGGCGTCACGCAGGAATACTTCGACTACGCGCTGCCGCTGATTCAGGGCGCGACGAGCTTGCCGTTTGAAGACGGCCTGCCGCGTTTCGCAAGGCTGAAAAAGGTTCCGGCGAAGTTCTAAGTGCCGGCGGACGACAGAAATAATTGGGTGCATCAGGGCTGTCCGTATGACCAAGGCTTATGGGCAGCCCTTTCACTATCCGGATTTTTAACGTGAAAGGAGTTGGCGGCGATGGCGGTGGCCCAAAAGTATCAGGTCGACGTGGAAACCATTCTGGCAAAGCGCTATGACAACGGCTGGAATTACTGAACCACGCCCGACCGGCGGCTGCTCAAAGGTTCGCCGTTTTCAACACTTGGAAGTGCGATGATGCTGGAGCTGGGCATGGAGCCGTCCGAACCCATTTTGAAGGAAGTGGCGGACTTGATATTCGATGCGTGGAGGGAGGACGGGCGTTTCAAGCTGTACCCGCAGGGCGCGATATACCCTTGCCAGAGCATCCATGCCGCCAACGTGCTTTGCCATATGGGATATGCCGCCGACAGCCGGCTCCGCAGGACTTTTGAGCATCTCCTCGACATACAGCATAGCGACGGCGGCTGGCGCTGCAACAAATTCAGCTTCGGAAAAGGTCCGAAAACTGAGTTTTCCAATCCCGGCCCCACGTTGACCGCGCTTGGTGCCTTTCGGTTTACGGAATATCTCAACAAAGAACCGGCGCTGGACAGGGCGGCGGCGTTCCTGTTGGACCACTGGACAACCCGCATGCCGCTGGGGCCGTGCCACTACGGCATCGGCACGCTTTTCATGCAGGTGGAATACCCTTTCTCGACTTACAACCTTTTTGCTTATGTCTATGTGCTGTCTTTCTACGACGCAGTGAAAAAGGATCCGCGGTTTATTGATGCGCTTGAGACGCTGAAAAGCAAACTGGCGAACGGCAAAATCGTGGTCCAGCGGGTTAACCGGAAACTTGAGGGGTTGACATTCTGCCGGAAGGGCGCTGTCAGCGAACTGGCCACCCGGCGTTATCAGGAAATATTGGAGAACATCAGCTGATGTTATCTGGTTTCGCAGGCAAACGAGGCTAATTGCCTCCAAAAAGCCTGTGTTTTTATTATTGCCGGCTTGCTTAACATGCCTGACTGATTCAATAAATGATCTTGCTCCGTGTATTCTTGGCGTTCACTTCCTTGAATAAGTTATTCATTACATGTATAGGCATGAAAACCACTCTTGTTTTTGTAAATGATACTGAAAAATGAAAAAAATATATGCCTGATGTATTGATAAAATTATAATTTGTGCTATCATATATTTTAGGAAACGGCATTATTATACCCAAAAAAGAGGGCGGTATTAACCGCATTTTGCAGCACTCTTGAAAATTTCAGAAACAAAAATAAAAAGAGAATACGGAGGATACGTTCTATGATGGATCATAAGGTTGTAATCGGGTATGCGCCGACGCGCCGCAGAATTTTCAGCGTAGAAGACGCGCTAAAATATAAAAAGATTATTTTCGAGCGCATGCAGTCTTTTAACATTCCTAACCTGGAGATCGTCGATATTGAGGATATCAATGAGGAGGGGCTTCTGCGCTGCGCCGAGGACGTTGGCCCCGTTGTGGAAAAGTTCAAGGCGAAAAAAGTGAATGCGCTGTTTATCCCTCATTGCAATTTCGGCTCAGAGCACAGCTGCGCAAAAGTCGCCCGCGAACTGGGCGTGCCCGTGCTGCTCTACGGCCCCCGGGATGAGGCGCCCCTTCCGGACGGCAGCCGCCTCCGCGACTCGCAGTGCGGCCTGTTTGCAACCGGCAAGGTGCTCAGACGCATGCGGGTTCCCTTCACGTATATTCCCAACTGCCGCGTGGAAGATGAAACCTTTGAAAAAGGTTTCCGCACATTTGTCGCTGCCGCAAATGTTGTAAAAGAATTCCGCAGGGCGCGCATTTTGCAGATTTCCACCCGCCCGGCTGATTTCTGGACTATGATGTGCAACGAGGGCGAACTTTTGGAACGCTTTGGCATTCAGATTTTCCCGATATCCATGACGGAGCTGACCCACAAGGTGCGTGAACTGGAGGCAAACCCCAACGCCGAGGTGGAAGAGACCGTCCGCTATATTAAAGAGAATATGGAGGTCTGCGTGCCGGATGCCGATGTGACCCGCGTCGCGTGCCTGAAGACTGCGATGAAGAGCTTCGCGCTGGCGAACGAGTGCAACGCCATTTCGATTCAGTGCTGGGATTCGTTGCAGATGGAACTGCAATTAATGCCGTGCTGCGCAAACGCACTGCTGACGGAAGAAAACCTGCCTGTGGCATGCGAGACGGATATTCACGGCGCCATCACCGCCATCATGGTGCAGGCGGCTGGCATGGGAAAGACGCCGAGCTTCTTTGTTGATTGGTCCGTGCGCCATCCGGAAAACGAAAACGGCGAACTGCTGCAGCATTGCGGCCCGTGGCCCATTTCGCTTGCGAAGGGCAAAGCCAAGCTGGACCGGCCCTTTGCTTTCCCGGAACACTGCCCGGGTTCCGTTGTGTCGGAAATCCGCGGCGGCGAAATCACGCTGGCGCGTTTCGACGGGGACGGCGGCGAATATGGTATGCTGCTGGGCACGGCGACGGGCATTGAAGGCCCCAGGACTCAGGGGACCTATCTGTGGGTGGAAGTGCCCAACTGGCCCAAGGTGGAAAGCATGATTGTCAAGGGTCCGTATGTGCACCATGCCGTCGGCATCCACGGCAACCTGCTGCCGGTGCTGCTGGAGGCGCTCGCTTACCTGCCGGGCGTGCGCGCGGATTTCTATGATGAAGACCAGCGGCGGCAGGCTGAAAACTATCTTTTCTGACCGCTTGATAAAATCGGGATAAGAGATGTTGCGCAGGTTCGGAGGCGTTCCGGCCTGCGCAAAGAATTTTTATTCCTTTGTTTGAGGTGAAACGATGCTGCTTATGGGTGTTGACGTCGGCACGACCGGCGCAAAAGCCGCCGTCTTTACGCCGGAAGGCGAGCTCAAAGGATACGGCTTTCGGGAATACGGGGTGATATCGGAGCGGCCCGGTTATGCGGAGCAGGATGCGCAGGAAGTGTTTGCGATTGCAAAAGAGGTCATCAGGGAGGCGGCCGCGCAGGCGGGCGGAGAGGTGGCCGCGCTGTCGCTGTCCGTGCAGGGGGACGCCGTCATTCCGGTGGACGCGGCGGGCAGGGCGCTTTCCCGCGCGCAGCTGGGCATGGATTACCGGGCCAAAGACATGCTGGCAGATTTGGAGCGGAAAATGCCGGCACGTACGCTTTTTCAGAAGACGGGCATGCGGCCGCACCCGCTCAACGCATTTTTAAAAATGCTTTGGGTCAAGGAAAACGACCCTGCGCTTTACGCGCGTACCCACACGTTTACCACTTATGCGGACTATATCTTAAAGCTTCTGGGCAGTGACGGGTTTGTGATCGACAGGACGATGGCGTCGCGCACCATGTGTATGGACGTGCATACGCTGGAGTGGTCGGATGAGGTGCTGGACGTCTTTGGTTTTGACAAGGCGAAGCTGAGCAAAGCCGTGTACTCCGGCGAAATCGTCGGCGAGGTGCCGGATGCGGTTGCCGAAGAACTGGGGCTGAAAAAAGGCTGCAAGCTGGTGGCGGGCGGGCACGATCAGACCTGTGCGGCGCTCGGAGCCGGCATTGTGGAGCCGGGGCTGGCGCTGGATTCTCACGGCACGGCGGAGGTAATATCCACTGCCATTGACGGCGTACGGATGGGGGACGATATGTTTACGGGCTATTATCCCTGCTATGCGCACGCTGCGAAAGGGCTTTATTTTACGTTTGCGCTCAACCATACCGGAGGCATACTCCTCAAGTGGTTTGCGGAAAACTTTTGCGAAGGAGACGGCGTGCGGGCGCAGCAGGCGGGGCGCAGCGTCTATACCGAGCTCTGCCTGCATTTGGATGCGGAGCCTTCTCCCGTCATGCTCATTCCTCATCTTAACGGCAGCGGGACGCCTACCTGCGAGCTTTCTGCAAAAGGCACGCTGCTGGGATTGACGCTTAACACCACGCGATATGACGTTGCCAAAGCGGTTCTTGAGGCGCTTGCCTTTGAGATGCGCCTGAATATGGACGCGCTGAGGCAAACGGGAATAGACGTCCGTTCTTTAAGGTGCGTCGGCGGCGGAGCACGCTCCGAATTTACGCTGCAGAACAAGGCAGATTGCATGGGCGTTCCGGTTGCGACGTTGCAGACGCGGGAAGCTGCCTGCCTGGGCGCGGCAATGCTGGCGGGCATTGCGCTGGGCGTATATAAAAATGCCTCCGACGCTGTGCAAGCAGTTGTGAAAACCGCGCGCGTGTTTGAACCGGATACAAGGCGCGCCCGGCTGTACTCCGAGCGTTATGCCCAATATCGCGCGTACGAGGCGCTTTCGCGCAATCTGTACCGCTGCTGACATTGTCCGCCGATACAGCGCTTCTTCCCGCCTTTGCGAGGAGGGTGACCGGCAAAAATGCAATAAAGAACGGCATCCCTGTTTTCAGAGATGCCGTTCTTTATGTAGCTGTTCATCCGTACTTGCGGGTGAGCGCGGAGAGCGTTTTGAACTGGTCTTTCAGCTGGGCGTACAGCTGTTTATAAAGTGCGAAATATTCCATGTACTGCTCGTGCGTGCGCGGGTCCGGCTCCATCGGGTCTATGTATTCCGCGCGCTCGCGGGCAATGGCGTAATCCTTAATCAGCCCTGCGCCTTTTGCCGCAAGCAGGCAGTCGCCATAGGGCGCTCCGGCGCGGTTTTTGACAAGTACGGTGGGGAGGTTGAATACGTCCGTTATAATCCTGCGCCACAGCACGCTTTTTGCGCCGCCTTCGTTGAGCACAAGCGGTGTGTTGATATGCCTGATATGCGGGGAAAGAGTCTCGAACGAATGAAACAGCGCATAGGCGACGCTTTCCATCATGGCGCGCACGATGTGGCCTTTGGTGTGCCTTAGGGAAAGGCCGAAAATGGTGCCTTTCGCGTCCGCATCCCAGATAGGAGTCCGCTCGCCCATCAGGTAGGGCAACACGACTAGGCCTTCGCTGCCGGGCGAAATCCGTTCCGCTTCGTGGTTGAGCAGGTCGTATGCGTCCAGGCCGGTCAGCGATTGCGTGGCGAGCTCCAGATGCGAAAACTGGTCACGGATATAGCGTATCAGCACGCCGCCCGTCAGAGTGGTGGGCACGACGATGTAGGTGCCGGGCACCGTGTATTCAAAGTTGATCATGGTCGGCAGAAAATCCGGCTCACTTGTAATAATGCCGAAGTTTCCGCAGGTGCCAAGATTCATCTGTATGTCGCCCGGCGCGATGGCGCCGCCGCCCAGCCAGCCCGCGTTGCAGTCAGTTTGGCCGGAAAGTACGGGTATGCCGGGAATGAGCCCGGTATCTTCCGCTGCCTGCGGGGTCAGCGTGCCGATAACCTCTTCGCATCCCGTGACGGGCGGGAACATTGCGGGGTCCAGGCCCAGCTCCGTCAGCATCTGCTCGTCAAACCGGCGGTTGTAAATGTCGTAAGCGCCGAAGAACATGGCGTTGGATGAGTTGACGTTGTGCACTCCCGTGAAACGGTATGTGAGATAGCCGTCTATGCTGTGGACGGCGCGGATACGGGAATAAACATCCGGCATATGGCGTTTGAGCCAAAGCAGGTTGACGATAGAGGGATGGTCCTCCAGACGGTTGGCGGTAACAGAAAAATACCGCTCGATGCCAATGGTTTGTGCCACGTATGCGACTTCTTCCTTTGCGCGCCGGTCCATCAGGTTGATGGCGCAGCCGATGGCTTCGCCGGCCTGATCGGTCACCACCAGCGAAGGCATGGCGGCGGATACAGCGATGGCTGCGATATCCCGGGGAGAAACACCGCTTTTTGCAAGGCAGGCGCGGATATTTTCGCATGTGGCGCTGTAGTAGCGCTCAGGGCTGTGCTCGCTCCAGTCCGGATAATCGGTATAGATGGGGTATTCGCGGAAAGAGTAAGCGAGCATATTCAATTCTTCGTCCGTCAGGCAGACTTTTGTGCCGCCGGTACCAAAATCGATTCCGAGCAGATATCGCATGACAGGCCCCCTTTCGTTTTTCAGTTATTATTATGAATTATGATAGAATTTACGGAGGTTGTAATTATCATAACACGAGCTTTCAATCACGTCAACGCCAATTAATTTTCGGTATTTTTAGGCCTGACGGCATATGCGATAATTATTTTATCAGTGAAATTATGGCTATTGACATTTCATATATTGACACGTAAAATGAAATTAAACAACGAGAAGTTTCAACAATGGCGTTATATTCAATGATAAAAAACAAAGGAAGAAGGGCGCGCAATGGATGATAAGCAAATAAAACTCCCCCGTGAGGTAGAAGTGCGGCTGAAGGCCGTGTATGCCTCCTTAAAATCCGCGGAGAAAAAGGCGGCAGATTTTCTGGTGAAGGACCCTGCTTCCTTCGCTACGCTTTCCATCATGGATGTGGCGAAAAAGGCAGGGTGCAGCGAAGCGACGGTCTGGCGATTTGTGAAGAAACTGGCGTACGACAGTTACGGGGAATTCAAGGAAGCGCTCAACAACCTGCAGCAGGAAGTAAAGACTGTGGACCTGTTTGAGTCCTACAGCGAAAAGGATACCTGCGTGCAGATCATGCAGAAAACTTTCTCCATAGCGGCTGCCGCCATCAACGATACGCTGCTCTCCATCGACAACGATCAGTTTCAGCTTGCGTTTGAGCATTTGAAACACGCGCAGCGCACCGTCTGTTTCGGCGCAGGCGATGCGAGCATTGTGGCGGATGCCATGTATTATAAGCTCATCCGCATCGGCAAACAGGCTTTTGTCGCCAACGATACCGACGGCATGAATATCATCTGCACATGCTTGAAGCCGGGAGACGTGGCGATCTGCATTTCCCATTCCGGCGCGACGCGCAATATTGTGGGCGTGGCCAAACTGTGCAGGAAGAAAGGCGTTACCGTTATCGCCATCACCAACTATCCCATGTCTCAGCTGGCCAAAAATGCGGACATCGTGCTGTTTACGGCTTCTTTTACGGAAAGCAAGAACGGCGAGATCATTTCAAAGCGCGTGGCGGAGCTGTGCATCGTGGAATCGCTATATGTCAGCCTGATTATGTCGGACGAATCGCTGGCCAGTGCGATGAAGGAATCCAACGAAAACATTCTGGTCAACAAGTACTGAACAAAACGGGAGGGAATGCGGCGCTTGCCGCGCGGTGAATGGACATGAAAGCAATCGTACTCGAAAGACCGGGAGAATACAGCTTGAAAGAAATCGAAAAGCCTTCATGCCCGGATGAAGGCATACTGGTGAAAGTGAAATGCTGCGGCCTTTGCGGTAGCGATTTAAGAACTCTCCGGAGCGGGCACAGGAACGTGAAACTGCCCTCTGTGATCGGCCATGAAGTGAGCGGCCATGTGGTGGAAACGGGCGCGCACTACCGCGGGTCTTATGCGGTCGGCGACGCGCTTGCCGTCGCCCCGAACGTATACTGCGGGGAGTGCGAATTCTGCCGCATGGGCAAGCTGGAGTTCTGCGAAAACATCCGCGAGCTTGCGCAGCATTGGGCGGGCGGATTTGCGGAATATATGGCCATCCCGCCGGAGGCGCTGCGCCTTGGCGCGATACAGCG
>JBMNOT010000250.1:0-2784 GCA_050943225.1 Christensenellales bacterium
GAGCTCGGCCAGGCTGCAGGCCGCCGCGCCCGCACCGATGATAAGCGCGTGTTCAATGGAATAATCCTTGTAAATCGAATACAAAACGCCGGCGCAGAACGCATCCCCCGCGCCCACCGTGCCTTTGATGTAGCCTGCGGGCAGCTTCAGCGACGGCACATAGACAAAACCGCCGCCTTTTTCCAGCGCGCAAGCCGCTTCAGGAGCATGAATTACAACCCGCTGCTTCACGCCCGCGTCCATCAGCTTCCTGCACACTTCTTTCAACGCGCCTTTGTCCAACGCGCCGTCCCTGCGCACCGGCATGCGGCAAATCATCGACGCTTCCACCTCGTTGATGATGAGGTTGTCGCAGTATTTCAGGCTGGGCGTCACGACAGCTGCGAAACGGTCGCTGTTCTCGCTGACAACGTCCATCGACGTCACCAGCCCCTTCTGCTGCGCGTATGCCAGCGTTTTCGCCATCACGGTACCGTATTCCGGGTCGGGCGCGTCAAAGCTGTCCAGCAGCAGCGCATAGCCGATATGGAAGAAGCGGCTCCGGATGCTGTCAAAATCGATATCCTCAAAGCCGAAAACCGCATTGGCACCCCGGGCATGGAAGAACGTGCGCGCCTTGCTGGCCGACACCGTCATCACGTCGGTAAAAGAAGTCATCGTGCCGCTGTTAATCTTGACGCCCCGTATATCGATACCGTGACGGGTGAGCATGTCCGTGATGTAACGGCCGTTGGCGTCGTCCCCCACCATGCCCAGCACTTCCACCGGCAGCGAGTCGTCTATGATCCTCAAGTCAATCGACGTGTTGGCAGCGCAGCCGCCCACGCTCATCTCCACCTTGCTGATGTTGCTCAGCATGCCCTCGGATGGGTACACGTCGATCTCTTTCACATAATCCACGATCAGGTTGCCCGCTATTGCAATGCCCTCTCTCATGTTAACCTCCTTTGTCCGCATCGTTCGCCCGCTGCCCCCGCCGGCCTAGCCAAGCATCTGGCTGCGGATGTTCCTCGTCCACCGCCGCAGTTCAGGCTCGTTTTCTCAAAGCTGCAAACTCAGCTGCGGAACAGTCACGCACGGTATTGTCTTTATGTAAATAACTTCTCCAAAGCACGGCTGATTTCCTTTTCTTCCACACAAGAGCCAATATTTTGCGTTCATTAAAAAAGGGTAATCAGCTTTTCCGCTGACTGCCCCCGTTTTTGTGGAAGCAAATTCGCCGCCGTCAACCTGATCTTACGGAATCAGCACAGCCTTCTCAGCCGTCTCGTCGATCAGGGCCTGGAACGCCTTGTCCGCATCGTCCAGCGCGAATGCCGTGATGTATTTTTCCACGTCCAGCTTGCCCGCTGCAACAGCGTCCAGCGCCTGCCTGTTCTGCGGCACCGTCGACGCATGCGCCCCGTAGACGCTCGCTTCCTTGTAGTGGATCAGGTTGCTGTCCAGATGATAGTTGTCGGTGCCCGGCAATCCCCCGAACAGGCTCATCCTGCCGTTCTTGTACAGCAGCTCCAAGCCCTGCCGATGCGTAATGCCAGCCGGACACGCCGTGATCACCACGTCCACGCCGTCCCCGTCCACAATGTCCCAGACCTGATCCATGTAATCCTTGTCGCCCGAGTTGATCACCGTCGCTTTGGGAACGAACGCTTTTGCTTTCTCGCGGCGCTTTTCGGATATCTCCGCGATGATCACCTTGTCCGCACCCTGCATGAAGGCCAGCTCCGCATGGATGCACCCCAAATACCCGGCTCCGTAGATCAGCACATTGTCGCCGTCTTCAATCCGCAGGTAACTCTGCGCATTGATGGCGCACGCCACAGGCTCCGCCACGCTGGCGGCTTTGTCGGAAACGTTGTCCGGCACGCTGATCAGGTGACCAAGCTCAATCACCTCGGCAGGTATTTTAATGTATTCCGCAAACGTACCCGGATACTGAAACCCGATCGTCTTCAGTGAGTCGCACATGTTGGTGCGTCCCTTTTTGCAGCTCTTGCACTGCCCGCACCCAATCGCCGGCGCCATGATGTAACGCCCCGAGAGACTGACGCCCTCGCCGTTCTCCACGATCTCATAGCACGCTTCATGCCCGATTGTGATGGGCGTTTTCAGCTTCTGGTTGCCAAAACGGTAAGTCCTTAAATCCGTGCCGCAGATCGACGCGCATCTTATCCGGGCAACCGCCTCGCCCTTGCCCGCCTTGGGCATGGGCACTTCAGTGACCGAAAAGTCCTTACCGCCGTTATAGATAAACGCTTTCATGGCCTTACCTCATTCCATCCAGGGAAGGAACAAAACCTTGTTAAAGTACAGCTCCTTTTTATATATCTTGTCGAAAATGCTGGGAACCTCTTCCAGCGGCAGCTTGTGCGTAATCACCTTCTCCGCATCGATCGTGCCGTCCGCAAGGCTTTCCACGCCGTGCGTCCATTCCCAGCCGGGGAACGGCTTGGAGAACGAGTTCCACGACCCGACGATCGCCTTCTCGCCGCGCATCACCCAGTCCAGGCACTTCTCAGACAGCGTCAGCGGCTGGTGCGATATGCCGAGCAGCACCATCGTGCCGTGCTTGGCCGTCGCCTCTATGGCGTTGTGCTGCGCCGCCGGGAATCCCGAAGCGTCGATGCACACGTCCGCGCCGCCGTCCGTCGCCGCGATGACCTGATCCACAACATCCGCTGCGCGGCCGTCTATTGCGACATCCGCGCCGCAGTTTCTGGCTACCTGCAGCTTGCGCTCGTCCACGTCAACGGCCGCCGCAATTTTGGCGCCCTTTGCCTTCAT
>JBMNOT010000021.1:0-15693 GCA_050943225.1 Christensenellales bacterium
GCAGGAGTTTTTGAATCTCGCGGAAGGTCTCTCTAGCTCTTTTTTTCACATCCTGTGGACAAAATTGTGGATAAGTGGGATAAACATTATACACTCATGGCCGGCAAATATACAAAAACGCGCGGTTATTGTCGAACACACATGTGGGACAAGGGTAAGAGGTCAAAAGGGATCTATTCAAGAGCGATTAATATTTATGCAGAAACGCCCCGATTTTTCCAGTGAAGGATAAAAATGCACCGGATTGGGAAACATAGGAACAACAGAATCAGAAAAAGGCGGGTGCTCGGCATGAATGATAACCTAGAAGCCATCAAGCGGCAGATGAGGGGCCAAAAGGGAGCGCGGGTCATGCTGAAAATGAAGTGCGGGCGGCGCGGCGGCGTATCACACCACGGCGTAATCGACGGGCTGTACCCCGAGGTGTTTACCGTCATGGTCGGCGAACATGGGTATCACCGCCGCTATTGCTTTTCCTACTCCGAAGTGCTCACGCATCACGTGGAGATAGACCCATGTCCATAATCTCCCCTGTCTCTGCGTCCTGAAACATAAGCCAGTAGCCGTGCGCGTCCGGCGAATTGCAGCGCAGGTAGGTGCCGAAGCCTTCCAGCCACACCGGCGGCATC
Organism: Christensenellales bacterium; assembly: GCA_050943225.1. GTDB lineage: Bacteria > Bacillota > Clostridia > Christensenellales > SZUA-584 > SZUA-584. The sequence goes on from JBMNOT010000021.1 coordinate 630, forward strand.
ATGCCGTATTCTCCGGGAACGCCCACCGCTTTTATCACGGTATTGGAATCGGTGTAAATGCGGCCGGTGATGTAGTGCCACCAGCCGGCAGGGCCGGGATACGTCATTTTGGTCCATTCGCTGTGCGGGAACACTGTCGGGAAGGGGTTCACGTATTGCTGACGCGCGGCATACGGGCAGTTTTCGCAGGGGGAAGCTTCTTCATCGCTGACTTCAGGAACACCCTTCGGCGGGTACTCGTCCGTTTTTTCCGCGGACGGGGGCATATCTGGCATTTGGCCTGAGAAAACGCCCGGGCTGTCGTTTAAGGGAGCGCTTTCGGCAGACGGCTCCGGTGACGGTTCGACAGACGGTTCGACAGACGGTTCGGCAGCGGTGGGAGCTTCATTTTCCGGCTTGTGCGATGCCTCGGCGGGCAATGCGATGTCAGCCGGGGGCTTATCCTCCGGTTTTGCAGACGGTTCGGCGGGCGGTTCGGCAGCGGCCGGGGCTTCATCTTCCGGTTTCGGCTGCTCTGGCCGGGCCTGGTGCGATGCGTGCAGCATCTTGAAGCGCGGCTGGGCCTCTTTCCAGTCCATGTTGGTGGATTTGAGACAAAAGGACAGCGATGCGCTGTGGATCACGGCAGCGCCTGCCACGTTCTGCAGGCGGATACCGGGCAGCACGCGGCGCAGGCCGGCAGTCGTGACGTCGCCCGCGAATATTGCCGCGCCGTCCTGCAGGAACAGGTAGAGCGCGTATTCGCCCGGTTCCAGGCCGATGGTGGAAAGCTGCAAGGTCAGCCCGGCCGGCAGGGCCTGAAGCTTGAGCGTGCCGCGGCTTTGCGGATTTATGTGCGGCCCGTCGCCCGGGCGCAGCAGCATGATAGAACGCTGGATGCTTTGCATATTACCCTCCTGTGCATCATCATATGTTGAACAAACGCTGATCAACAAGGAACGGACGCTAAAGGCCATAAAGCGCAAAACAATCTTATAAACTTCCGTTCCTCATTGAATCAGTGTTTACTTAATGTATATGGATACGGTGCTGTGAAAATGAGCGCCGGGGCTGCGGCCAGGGCGGGGATTTTTCATGCGCCGGCTGACTGTAAAAACAATCTGAAATGATGCGCGCCGCTATGAAGCGGCAAAAAGGCAGGCGGCGGCTGAAATTTTCGGTTGATTTTTTCAGGCCATGTGTTATAATCAACTTTGCGACTTTATCAGGCAGGCATGGCTCCATTGTCCCCATAGCCGGGGCGCGGCCCACCGGCCGAGAAAAAGAGGTGAGTGCAGATGAAGAAAGGCATACATCCCGAGTATCATACGTGTACGGTTACGTGCGCCTGCGGCGAAACGTTTGTCACCGGGTCGACGCGTAAGAACATCAATGTTGAAATTTGCTCTAAATGCCATCCGTTTTTTACGGGTAAGCAGAAACTGGTCGACACGGGCGGGCGCGTGGATCGCTTCAATAAGCGTTACGGCCTGAAATAACACGGGATACAAAGGAGCTGCGCTTAAGGCGCGGCGAATGAGCAGTCAAAAAGTCAGCGACAGGCTGGCTTTTTTGCTTATTAAAAAAGGGAAGCCAGTACGCTGGCTTTGCGGAAAACGCCGGCATCGAAGTCCCCTTATGCGAATTTGCAATTTTGATAAACATGTTGATTTATTACCCTTTCAGACAGCGCAAAGCAGCTCGATAAAATATATACAGTTTGCGAATTTGCTCAACTTCAACCCATCCGTTCGCCGTATGCGCATTTGATGCTGTCGGGCCCGCAGATTAATGTTGGGCCCGTATCATCGTAGAAGGTGCGAACGGCCCTACAACGAGGGAGGCTTATACAAATCTAATGAAGGGGTGTTATTGTCGTTCCTGATATCCTTGTTAACGCGGGCGGAGTTGTGGTATCGTATGAATGGTTGCAGAACCCGTAAGATTTGGATCCGCCTGCGCGATGACTTTTGCAAAAGAAGGCGCTGAGGCGGTGCTGCTCGTCGATATCAACGAACAAAAAGCTTCTGAAATCATGGAAAAACTTCATGGAATCACGCAATGTGCTTTTTTAAAGCCGATGTTACAGATGAGGAAACCTGTAATCGGATATTTGAAAAGATTGCGGTGGATTACGGCAGGCTGGATACTGTGCAGGTGTTAACGATCTGGAAAGTCTCTTTGAGATGAAAGTGAGCACATGGGACCATATCTTGAATATCAATCTTAAAGGAGTTATGCTTTATTCAAGGGCCGCGCTGCGGCTGATGACCGAACGCGGGTATGGCAAGATCGTCAATATTGCCTCAATAGCCGGGCAGGTTGGCGGTATTTGTACCAGCCCGGCGTATGCGGTTTCCAAGGCGGGAATCATGTGTTTGACTAAATCGCTGGCTAAAGCGGTAGCAAAATGGCGCATAAATGTCAACGCAATCGCGCCGGGTCTTATTGATACGGAGATGGTTCGGGTTCCCGGATTTGTTTACAGCGAAAGTGAGGTTCCGATGGGCTATATTGGAAGCCCTGAAGAGGTGGCAGATGTGCTACTGTTTCTTGCTTCGGATCTGTCGCGGTATGTGACGGGACAATGTATTCATGTCAACGGTGGAATGTATATGGCATAACAGGATTGTTTGTTGCGGGCCGAATGGATGCGAGTATAGAGAGCCGCTGCATTCGGCATATTCCTGGCAGGACTTAATATGGATTGGCAGCTGCCGGCTAATTCTATCGCCCAATTTGTATTGATAAAATGGAAAACGGGCCTGACCCCCTACATATTTATAACGCTATGTGCTGGGCAGGGAAGGGATTGCTGCGTCATGAATGATTTATTTGACATCACGGACAAGAAGATAATAGTAACCGGAGGCAGCGGGGACCTGGGCAGAGGTATGGCCGAGGCGCTTTTGGATGCAGGCGCAGAGGTGGCGATCATCGATGTATCCGATAGGATTTTTCAAGTGTGCGGCATAAGTGCGAAGAATTTCCGCTAGAGGAATGGAATGCAGTCATCAACATTAACCTTACCGTAACGTTTTTGATGAGCCAGTTGGCAGCGCGGGAGATGATAAAACGTGGAAGAGGCGGCAAGATCATCAACATTGCGTCATTGCTGAGTTTTTTTGGAGGCTATACTGTTCCCGCATATTCTGCAAGCAAGGGAGGCGTGACACAGCTGACTAAGGCGTTCTGTAATGAATGGGCCAGATACCACATAAACGTGAATGCCATAGCGCCGGGTTATATGGATACACAAATGAATGTCAACCTGGTGAATGATGAAGGCCGCAACGCTGAAATTCTGGCGCGGATACCAGCCGGCCGCTGGGGTACACCAGAAGATGTAAAAGGAATAGCATATTTCTTGCATCCAGCGCGTCTGATTATGTAAACGGTGCGGTAATACCCGTGGACGGCGGGTATTTGGCAAGGTAAGACGTCTCTTTATATTGAGGCTAGTACGCTTGCTTTATGGTTATTCAATACAAACTGGCTTACAATCTGTTCTGATGGAAACCCTATGATTTATTTGTCTATAAGATTAACCCAATTCACATAAACTGAAAAAGCAAGGCTGAAAAGCCTTGTCTGATTTGATTCGCGCAACTATTTGAGATGCGGACAGGCTGCGAATACATGGTGAACCCTTATTCCAGCGCGTCCATGAATTGTTTGTAGTGTGCGAACGCGATGCCCGGCTCTTCCAGCGACAAATCCCAGCGCTTCACCCACTCCAGCGAGTAGAAGCCGCGGTAACCCGCCTTGTTCAAAAGGCGCACCGTTTCGGCGATGGGGATGTCGCCTTCGCCCAGCATCCTGTAACGCACCTTTTTGCCTTCCATCACCGAATCCTTGAGGTGGACGTGGCGCACAAACGGCGCGATGTTGTCGATGGTGTAGGCGACCCCTTCGTTGAAGAAGCGGTACGGATGATGGATGTCGTAGAGTATGCCCACGTTTTCGTTCGCCAGCTCCTTGCGGAACAGCGCACCCAGCGCCTTGGTTTTGGCGAAGAAGCCGTTGGTCTCAATCAGCGGCGTGACATTTTTGTCCCGCGCGTAGTCGGCGACCTCCAAAAGGTTGCCTATCACTTTTTTGAGGCTCACATCGCCCTCCGACGGGGCGGACGCGAGGTCTCCCAGCAGGCGGATGTACGGCGCGCCGATGCGGGCGGCCGTGTCCACGTACACCTTAGCCTTAACGATATCGTCGTCGTTGTTGAGGTTGCATGAGGAAGCGAGGCAGGGGATTTCCAGCGACAGCTGCTCAAACCGGCGGCGCGTGGCCTCGGCGTTGGCCGGTGAGAAAGCTTCGATGTTCGGCGCGTACAGCTCGTTCTGCACGCCGCGGAACTCGATGCCGTTATACCCAAGGTCCGATGCGACGGATACGATTTCTGCGAAAGACCATTCCGGACAGCCCAAAGTAGAGAAACAAATTTTCATATCGCACCCTCACTTTCCGGCGGCGCCAAGCGACGCCCCACCATTGATTATATAACATTGGATGCGAAAAGAAAACCCCGCTTGTATTAAACGCTCATCGCAGCCTTGAACCGGGAGAGCGCGGATGCAAACTCCTGCATCGCTGCTTTTACCGGCGCGCCGCCTGCAAAATCCACGCCCGCTTTTTTGAGCAGGTTCAGCGGATAATCGCTGCCGCCGCTCTTCAGAAACTCGAAATAGGCATCGCGCACGCCCGGCTTGTTCTTATATATGCCTGTCGCGATGGTGACGGCGGCGGAGAAGCCGGTGGCGTATTTATATACGTAGAACGCGTTATAAAAATGAGGTATGCGCGCCCACTCGATAGAGATGGTATCGCAGGTCTTGATGCCGCCGCCGTAGTACAGCCTGTTGAGCTGCGCGTACTCGGCGGACAGCGCCTCGTGGGTGAGCGGTTTGCCTTCCTCGGCCATCGCGTGGGAGATGCGCTCGAACTCCGCGAACATCGTCTGGCGCAGCACCGTGGTGCGGAACTGATCCAGGTAGTGGTTGAGCACGTATTTCTTCAGGGCGTCGTCCGCGTGGTCCAGCAGGTAGAAGGTGAGCAGCAGCTCGTTGACGGTGGACGCCACTTCGGCGACGAATATCGTGTAGCCGGCGAGCGCGTAAGGCTGCGCCTCGTCGGAATAGTAGGAGTGCATCGCGTGGCCCAGCTCATGCGCGAGCGTGAACGCGCTGTCCAGGTCGTCGCGGTGGTTGAGCAGCACATACGGGTGTGTGCCGTAAGCGCCCCAGGAATACGCGCCGCTGGTTTTGCCCTCGATCTCGTACACGTCGATCCAGCGCTCTTTGCGCGCGCGGCGGAGCAGGGCGGCGTATTCCTCGCCCAGCGGCGCGAGCGCCGTGGTTACCAGGTCCATCGCCTGGTCGTAGGTGTATTTTTTCTCCACGTCGGCCACAAGCGGCACGTAGATGTCGTACATCGCCATATCATCAAGGCCGAGTATCCTGCGGCGCGTCTCCACATAGTCGTACATTGTGGGCAGGCTGTCGTGGACGGCGGCAATCAACTCGTCGTACAGCGAGACCGGCACATTGTCCACAAACAGCGCTTTTTCCAGCGCGCTGCCGTAGCCGCGCACACGCGCGTAGTAAATGTCCTTCTTGACGCTGGCGGCGTACGTGGCGGCGATGGTATTGAGATTGCTTTTATATGCGCTGTAATACGTCTCAAAAGTGTTTTTGCGCACCCCGCGGTCTTTATGCTGCATCAGCTCGGCATATTTGGCGTGCGTCAGCTGGACGGGGCCTTCCGGCGTGTCCACCGTGCCGAACTTTATATCCGCGTTGTTGAGCATCGTGAATATATCCCGCGCCCCGGACGCGAAATCTGCCGAGAGCGACAAAAGGCGCTCCTCGCTTTCGCTTAAGACGTGCTGTTTTTCGCGGATGATGTTGCGGATCATGAAGGCGTACGGCGCGAGCCGTTTTTCTTGAGCAATATACGCCTCCAGCGTTTCCGACGGTATTTTGAGCAGCGCGGGCGCGACGAAAGATGTTTCGCCCGCCACCGAGACGTTGAGCGACGTGATGCGGTCCACCATGCCCTGGTAGAGCGGGTTGGCGTTGTCCTCGTCGCGGTGCATGCGCGCGTACACGAACAGCCGCTCGCACAGCAGCGACACCTCGTCGATGCGCTCCAGCGCGTCCGCCAAAGATGCGGCGTCTTTTGCAAAGCCGTCTTTGAGCTGCTTGAGAGAAGGGACCATGCCGGACAGGCGGGCAAAGTCTGCCTCCCAGTCCGCGTCCGACGCGTATATGTCAGCCAAATTCCATTTATATTTGTCATCGATTTCGCTTCGTTTCATAGCTCCTCCGGATGCGGTGTTCTCTCTTATCAGTATGCCCTGCGCCGTTTAAGTCATGTGCAAGCGTATATCACGGCCTTCGAATATGATCTTTTGTGAATGGCATGTATCCAACAGCCGAGAATGGACGCGATCGCCATAGCGTTCTTTAAGCTCATGCAGCGCCAGATTAGTGACTACTATGGTATGCAGCCCTGCTACGGCACGCTCATTGAGCAGATCAAAGAAGTATTCGATGGTGACGTTGCGCGTCATCGGTTCGGTGCCGAGGTCGTCAATGATGAGCAGCGGCACCTCGAACAGCGGCGACAGGTCGACGCTCTCGCCCATCCTGTCGCTGTGGAACAGCGAAAACAGCCGGTAAGCCGTGTAATAGGCGGCAGTATGGCCACGCTCGATCACGCGGCGCATAATGCACTTAGCCATGAACGTTTTGCCGAGGCCCACACTACCTGTCATTATGAGCAGTTTCGATACTGCTGGAAAGCTATTGGCCCAAGATTCACAAATTTTCTTGTAATGCGCCATCTGGGCGCGTTGAGACTTGCCGTTTTTCAGTGGTTCATCACTGAATAAGGAGAGATTGTACTGCTCAAAGCTGACACTGTTATCTGTCAGCCTGGCTTCGGCGAGCTTGTCCTCCAGCAGCCGCCTTTTGAAGCAGGCGCAGCGCTGCGCGTCGTCCCGCGTGCCGGTATCGCGGCAATCCGGGCAGGTGTAGATGGGGTTCAGATAGTTCGCGTCGTAGCCCGCCTGGACGAGCAGGGCGCGGGATTCATCGACCAGCGCCTGAATGGCGGCGCTATCGGTGGGTTTTCCGTCCAGCGCGTCCTTCAGGCTGGCCACAAGGCGGGAAGTCAGCTCCCGATCCAGCTCGGCAAGGCGCGGCACGGCCGCGAACACCTCCCGGCGCCGCCGCTCCCGCTCCTCTTCGTTCTTCTGGCGGATCGCGTCGTAAGCCGCCATCACGTCGGATATGCTCAAGCGGTTCTATGCTCCTTCGTCTTCAAAGAAATTTATAGCGAGATGGTCGTAATTCTCTGTCGGGCGTTCATAATATGCTGGCTTAGCAGTGTTGCCCTTACTACTGCCGCTGCCGCGTTTCTTGGTTTCGCGCTGGGCGTCGGCGAGCGTCGTGACGCCAGCCTCGTGCCAGTTGGACAACAGCGTATTGAGATACCGGTAAGGGTTCTCGGAGAGCGAGCTGATCTCGGCGGCGAGCAGTATGGCGTCGTGCGAGATACCCCACGCTTCGTGCCACCGGGTGTACAGCTTGCGGCTGGCTTCGGTGACGGCGCGCGTGATGCCCGCCGCTTCGAACACCGCAGTGAGGCGCTTGTCCAGCTCCGACTGGGCTGCCATGTGCCGCCTGGCCTCCTGAGGCGTCATGATGCGGTTGTTGTACCAGTCGGTCAGCACCGCGTCCAGGCTTATGAAAGGCTTGCGGCCCGGCGCGCCCAGAGAACGTGCGGCGAGCAGCAGCATTTCCGCGTCGAAGCCGTATACGCTTGTCCACTTTTGGTACAGGCTTTCGTGTTCGAACGAAGGCTTTTGGCTGACCTCGCCCAGTATGTGCATCAGCTCTTTTATGACTTTGCCCGAAGCCTCGCTTTGCGCTGCGGCCTCGGTGATGGTGCGCGAGGTGGTGCAGTTTTGGTTTTTGAGCCGCTCCAGTATGCGGTCCAGGTATTTCATGCTGGGCTCGCGCGCGGCTGTGGTGTGGGCGCAGGCGGTGAGTATGGCGTCCAGCGTGAAACCCCACTCGTTTGTCCATTTGAGGAACAGGGCGTATTCGTCCTGCGTGGGGCCGCGGCCGGAAAGGCCCAGCTGCTTGAGCACGCGCTGCACGCCGGAAGCGGCGGCCTTGTGGGCATCCAGCTTGTCCTGCGCTTTTTCGGGCGTGTCGATATGCTCCTCCGCCCAGGTTTGGGCCACTTTGTCGATATACGATATGGAGACGCGGCGGCCCTTCAGCGCGATGCAGTATTCGATGAGCTTTAACACCACGGATTTGGGAAGCCCGAATGTGTCGGTATAGTCGTATATGCGCAGGTAATCGTGCGGGGAGAGCTGGCGCGAGCCAAAAAGCTCCTGCAGCGTCCGGTTGTATTCGCGTTCGGTGTAGAGCGTATCGCTGCTGCGCTGGGGCATAAAATCGCCGAACTCCAGGCAGAACTCTTTTTTGTTGATGATGCGCACGAAGCCTTTTTTCTGCCAATATTCCATGGCGTCGGTGACCTCGGCCATGCCGATGTTGAGCCGCGCGCACAGCATCTCGGAATCGACGCTGCCTTCCGAGGCGTAGAGCAGCCCCAGAAGATAAGCTTCGATGTACTTTTCCGGCGCGCCGATGCAGCTTTCGATGAACCGGTTGGGAACAAGAGTGCTTTGATTGTGATTTTTGAGCCGCAGCAGCATGGCGAATGCTCCTTGGTTGGTTATATTAATCAATAATGGATAAATTTATTAAGACCGATGTCTCCGTGATGATAGTATACGACAGAGGGGGAGGATGGTCAAATAAAGAACGCGCAAAAAAGGAGGTTTTTCTGCGGAAACGGTATGGGTTTGCTGCTCTTTTAACGCCTTTTGACGCGGGATGGGCAAAAACAGGCTGCGCTTTTGCCTTGTCGGAAAAAGTATGGTTTTGTGTCAGTTTGACGAATTGATACGGCTTTGTGTGTATGGGTATTTGTATATGGGTATTTTTATAGGTTGCCTCAATGCAAATAACCTGTTATACTCTAATTTGTCTGAAATAAGCCATATTAATACGGAGGCATGTACGTTTTTTCGTACATAGCATATGAAGGAAAAGCTTATCATCAGAGGCGGCAGACCGCTCAGAGGAACGGTCAGCGTGAGCGGCGCCAAAAACGCGGCAGTGGCCATACTGCCGGCAACAATTCTTTGTGAAGGTGAATGCGAGCTCGACAACCTGCCCAATATTGACGACGTCAGGCTTTTAAACTACCTTTTGCGCTCCTTGGGCGCCAAAACAGAGCTTAAGAGCAACTCCATCAAGGTGGACACCAGGAACCTGAATACATATATATTGATAAACGACGCGGTTAAACTGATGCGGGCGTCGTATTATTTTATGGGCGCGCTGCTGGGCCGCTTCGGCAAAGCCGAGGTGACGCTGCCCGGCGGGTGCGCCATAGGCCTTCGGCCCATAGACCAGCACATAAAGGGCATGACAGCATTGGGTGCGACGGTGAAGACGGAGTACGGTTGCCTCAAAGCTGAGGCGCCGAACGGCCTTGTGGGCACCGATATCTATCTCGACGTGGTGTCGGTGGGCGCGACCATCAACATCATGCTGGCTGCCGTGCTGGCCAAGGGCAGGACCACCATCGTCAACGCCGCCAAGGAGCCGCATGTGGTGGACGTGGCCAACTTCCTCAACTGCATGGGCGCCAAGGTGAAGGGCGCAGGCACCGACATCGTGCGCATCACCGGCGTGGAGAAGCTGCACGGCTGCAGCTATACCATCATTCCGGACCAGATCGAGACGGGCACGCTGATGATCGCGGCGGCGGCCACGTGCGGCGACGTCACCATCCAGAACGTGATTCCCACGCATATGGAGGCGCTGACCGCCAAGCTCATTGAGATGGGCGTGACGGTGGAGGAGGGCGACGATACCATCCGAGTGACGTGCAACCGCCGGCCCAAGCACGTGAACATCAAGACGCTGCCGTATCCCGGTTTTCCGACGGACCTGCAGCAGCCCGTGACGGTGCTGCTCTCCACCGCGGAAGGCGCGAGCATCATCGTGGAGAACATATTTGAATCCCGATTCAAGCATATCAATGAGATCCGGCGCATGGGCGCCAACGTGTCCGTCGACGGGCGCGTGTGCGTGGTGGAAGGCGTGGAGCGCCTGACGGGCGCGCCGGTGCGCGCGACGGACCTGCGGGCGGGCGCAGCGCTGATCGTGGCAGGGCTGATGGCGGACGGCGAGACGGAGATCACCGGCGTGCAGTATATTGACCGGGGCTATGACCACATCGAGGAGAAATTAAAGAAGCTGGGTGCGGATATCCGCCGTGAAAAGGTGGAGGAGATAGAAGAATTCGATTTTTTCACTGATATTTAAGACAGACAAGGCTTCCGAGAGGAGGCCTGTTTTAATGGCCCTGCGCAAGCGGTTGGAGATTCTGCTGACCAAAGATAAGCAGCCGCGCAAATAAAAAAATGGGCGGAACGGAAGGCTGCTTTGCCCGGGTTCCGCCAATAGTAGGGGTATTGGGGACAAGTTAGGGGTTACAAATCTATGAAACTTATTTGGCGAGCTCGATGCTGATGGATACCTTGTCGTTGCTTTCAACCGCCTGAAAAGTGACTTTGACACCGGCTTTCTTGATTTTGGACAGCGCTTTTTTGATGGTGTTCACATAGATGCGGAAGTCGCGCATGATGCACACCACGTGCTGGCCGCTGGTGCTGGGCTCTTCCTCGCCGTATAGCTTGTTGAGCATCTTTTCCACAAGTTCCTCCGTCGCCTTGACGGAAAGATTCTTCTGCGCGATGTCCTTAATCAGGCGTACCTGAGCTTCCTCGTTGTGCAGCCTGAGCAGCGCCCGCGCATGGCGCTCGGTGAGCTTGTAGGTGGTGATGAGCTCCTTGACGCCGGCGGGGAGCTTTAATATGCGCATCTTATTGGCTACGGTGCTCTGGTTTTTGCCCAGACGCCGGGCGAGCTCCTCCTGCGTTAAGCCGTGCTCTTTCATCAGACACTGGTAGCCTTCGGCTTCCTCGAAGAAATGCAGGTTTTCACGCTGCAGGTTTTCGATAAGCGCGATGACCGCGCTGTCTTCATCTATGGCGGGCTGCACGAACGCTTTGATATGCGTGAACCCCGCCTTGCATACGGCGCGCCAGCGGCGCTCTCCTGCGATGATTTCGTAGTAGTTGTGGGAGAGCTTGCGCACCGTGATGGGCTGCAGCAATCCGTATTGCTTGATGGAGTGCGCGAGCTCCGCAAGGCTTTCCTCCGTAAACACACGACGCGGCTGATAAGGATTGGGGCGGATATAATTGACCGGGATGACCTCAAGCGTACTGCTCTGACTTTTGTCCATACAAAATTTGCGCAGATTATCTGTGCCGGTCTTCTGCATCTTCAACACTATTAAAACACTCCTTTACATTGTGGACGCAGAGCGTCCAAAACAAATGATATAATAAGAAAAACGGGTAATAATTTTATACTATATAAGCACAATTCGGCACATTAATGGATTGTCCTTTACCCTCAACAATAACTCCTATAAAACGACATAAATAGTGGGAATTTAAGAAAGATTGAAACGGATTTGTCGAAAAAATGCAATTATGCTATTGAAAAATTGCAATGATACTATTTGTGATAGGTGCGGCCTGAGTTGATCATAAACGCCCGGAATATCTGCTCCAGCAGCACGATGCGGAACAGCTGGTGGGGCATGGTCAGGTTCGAGAACGACACCACGCGCACTGCGCGTGATTTAAGCGCGGGAGACAGGCCGTATGAGCCGCCGATGGCAAAGGAGAGCTCACTTTCGTACTGCCTGACCAGGGCGGCAAATTTCGGGGAAGTCATGCGCTCGCCTTCGGGCGACAATGCGACGAGCGCCCCGCGCGCCGCGGACAGCAGCGTCTGGCTCTCCTCGGCGCAGGCTTTTTCCACCAGCGCTGCGGAGGGGTTCGCCGGGAGCGCCGCTTCCTTTTTTTCGATAATCTCGAGACGGCAGAAGGCGGACAGGCGCTTTGCGTATTCGTCCTGCGCCATGACCAGGTATTTTTCCTTCAGCTTGCCCACGCACAGCAGGCGGATATTAGGCAACGCGGGCCTCCTTCTATAAATAAAGGTTATTTAATCTGGAACCGGCCCGTCACGCGGTCGCGGAAGGCAAGGCCTAAGCTGATGTCGCGCCCGGGCGTGATGCCATTTGCCAGCAATGCGTCGGTGACGGTGCGGAACGCGAGATGCTCCGAGTTGTTCTCGCGCGAGAGATGCCCTAGCAGTATGGACGAGACGCCCGCGTACGCAAGCCGCACGGCGGCTTCCGCCGCGTCGTCGTTGGACAGGTGGCCGCGGCGCGACCGGATGCGCTGCTTGAGCTCGTAAGGGTAGCGCCCGGCGATGAGCATTTCCAGATCGTGATTGGATTCCAGCAGCACCAGATCGCAGGCGTGCAGCCGGCGCTCCACCTCCTGCGGGAAACAGCCAAGGTCGGTGGCGACCGCAAGACGGCTGTGGCCGCTCGCGACGCAGTAGCCCACCGGGTCTGCCGCGTCGTGGGGGATCTCAAACGGTTCGATCAAAAGGTCGTCGATATAGAACGGCTCCTTGCCGATGACGCGCGCGAGCGCGCTGCGCACGCTGCCCAGCTTGTCGCATGCGGCTTCCCATGTGGGCGCGGTGGCGTATACCGGGATGTTGTACCGGCGCGACAGTATGCCCACGCCCTGAATGTGGTCGCTGTGCTCGTGGGTGATGAGTATGCCCTTGATGTCGTCCACGGCCTCGCCGATGCTGTGCAGCGCTTTTTCCAGCTTGCGGCATGAGACGCCCGCGTCGATGAGCACCTTGGTGCGCGGCGAACTGACCAGTATCGCATTGCCGGACGAGCCGGAAAACAGCGGAGTAAGACACAGTGCCATAGTGCGTATCCTTTCGTGAGTCGCTTTATTATAGCACAGAGCATGCCGCGGGGCTATTGCTAATCCTCAAGCCGCGCAATTTATGTGCTGGAAGCGGCGCGTCTTGATTCATGATGCGGCACTGTGTTATCGTTATCCCGAAGGGCGGTGGCAGGTATGGAGCGGTCGTGCGTGCAAGTATATACCGGGGACGGCAAGGGCAAGACCACCGCGGCGATGGGTTTGGCGCTGCGCGCTTTGGGCTGCGGGCTTTGTGTCAAGGTGGTGCAGTTCCTGAAAGGGCGCGATTCCGGCGAGGTGATGATGCTGGAGCATCTGGGCGCTGAGGTGGTGCGCATTTCGGTTGGCGGCAAGTTTCTTTGGGATATGACTGACGAGGAAAAGGCGGCGCTTAAGGAAAGCGCACAGGCGGTGCTGCCGGTGATCCGCGGCTGGCTGGGCAAGGCCGACGTGGTGGTGCTGGACGAGGCGCTGGGCGCGCTGCACGGCGGGCTGTTGTCGCTGGACAACCTTATGGAGATCATCGACCATCGCGGCGGCACGGAGATCGTGCTGACCGGGCGGGCCGCACCCGCGGAGCTCATTGAGCGGGCAGACCTGGTGACGGAGATGCGGCCGATAAAGCACTATATGGACGCGGGCGTGAAGACCCGGAAAGGGATCGAGTTTTGAGCGGTGTCGTGCTGATAACGGGCGGTGCGCGCAGCGGCAAGAGCGCGTTCGCGGAAAAGCTGGCGCGGGAGTCCGGCCTGGCCGTGGGGTATATTGCGACGGCGGCGGCGTCCGACGAGGACATGCGTGCGCGCATTGCGCGGCACAGGGCGCAGCGCCCGGCGGAATGGGCCACGTTTGAGATCTACCGCGGCTTTGAGTCGCTGGAGTCCGACGCGCGGTTTGACGCGTGCGGGCTGTTTTTGCTGGACTGCCTGACCACGCTCGCGACCAACCACATGATGGATAGCGGGCTGGATTTTGATACGTGCGACATGGCGGAGGTGGATAAGCTGGAGGCGTCCATCGCGGCGGAGGTGGACGCGCTGCTGAATATGATGGAGCGGCGCGGCAAGCGCCTTGTCGTGGTGACCAACGAGGTCGGGATGGGGCTGGTGCCGGCGTACCGCATGGGCAACCTGTTTCGTGATATCGCCGGGCGGCTGAATGCGCACGTGGCGCGCCGTGCGGACGAGATGTGGTGCATGATATCCGGCCTGCCGCTGCGGCTGAAGTGATGCGGATATCCAAATCCTTACACATATATCTCTCATAGAAGGATGACGGGATGAAGAGTTTTGTGATGATGCTGTCGTTTTTCACACGGATACCCGTGAGGGCGCTGGACAGCATCGATGAGGCGGCGTATAAAAAAGGCATCGTGCACCTGCCGGCTATTGGGCTGATAATTGGCGCCGCGACGGGCGCGGTGAGCCTGCTGGCCGTGTGGATCGGGCCGTATATCGCGGCATTTCTCACGCTGCTCGTCTATTTTCTGCTGACGGGCGGGCTGCACGCGGACGGGCTGGCCGATACGGTGGATGCTTTCGGCGCGCGGCGGGACCGGGAAAAGACGCTGAAGATATTGAAGGACAGCCACACCGGAGCGTTCGGCGTTTTGGCGCTGGTGATGCTGGCGGCGGGCGATATTTTGGCGCTGGCCGGGGTAGGCCGGGCCGCGTGGCTGTTTCCCCTGGCCGGGCGGACTGCGGCGCTGCTGACAGGGCGGTGTTTTAGCTGCGCTCGGCCGGGCGGCCTGGGTCAGTGGTTTGTAGACGGCGTAAAAACTGTACATATTATATATAGCGGGGCGCTGTTTACAGCGGCTGCTGCCGCAGCGGCGATTGACTATGGTCATATGGCTTTTAACGCGGCGCGGTTCGCCGTTTTGATGGGCGCTTTCTTGCTGGCGGCGGGACTGACGCTGCTGATCGTGCGCCGGTTTGCCAAACGCATCGGCGGGGTGACGGGCGACATCGTCGGATTTTCCGTTGAAACGTCGCAGCTGGTGTTTCTGATATTCGCTGCATCAGCCAAGGCGCTGATGTGATGACGGGCGACATCGTCGGATTTTCCGTGGAAGCGTCGCAGCTGGTGTTTCTGATAATCGCTGCATCAGCCAAGGCG
>JBMNOT010000022.1:0-15630 GCA_050943225.1 Christensenellales bacterium
CACGTCGTATATGCCAATGCCGGTAAGCAGCGCGCCGAGGAATATCAACACGGCGGAGCGGAACGCGTTGACGCCTTCTTCGTCCAATCGGATAACTTTTTCCCCGAGGTCGTTGAGCGCTTCGCCCAGCATGCAGATAAGCCCGCCCACAATGAACGCCATCACGCACTCTTTAAACAGATGGCTTTTGGGCATGGATTGTTTAACATAGTTTTGGTAATTCGTTTCTTCTATGTTCTTTTTGATATCCATGAAATATCCTCACACCCTCTTCTGTTTTTCCGTCACGGTCTTGGCGTACTCTTCAGTTTCTTCGACGTTCTGCAGTGTGCCGATATTCACATCAGGTATCTTGACGTAATTCTTCATAAATTAATTCCTTTCCTTAAAACACCCCTGACAGCCAATAAATGAGCGACCCCACTGTTTTGCCCAGCACAAACGCCAGCAGCAAAAAGGCAATGGCCTGGCGCATAAGGCCGAAGTTTTTGACCACCGGAATGGCATCCGTCACTTCGGCAAGGCAGGCGATGACAATGCCCACATATACGCCGCTGAAGAGCCCGAACAGCATTGCGTACGCTTCGCCAGCGGGCAGCCTGAAATTGAACAGCGTGATCACCGCGCCCGTCAGCCCGCCTGCGGCGGTGTTTGCCGGCATCAGCAGCCCTGTATTCTGTAGCCCGAGGCTCGCCGCCGACTTGGAGAACACGCCCAGCGCTATGTAAAACGCGCACAGCGCCGTTCCCGTAACAATACCTGCGGAAAATCCGGTGATGCCCGACAGCAGGTCACCCATCCGGCCGGTTTCCCTGTGCGGCCAGATAATCGCGCAGCTTGTTCTTGTAGTTGTGAATATCGATGTCCAGCACAGTGGGGCGGGATTTCCGACGCCTGTACAGCCCGAACAGCATCACGAACCCCACGGCGACGCCGATGCTGTACGGCACGCTGACCACCGGCACCTTTTCCTGCTCAGCGCCCGTAAAAAACGCATATATATTGCTGTGCACCTGACCCATGTCGACGTCCTCATGGAACGTCATGATGGCGACGGCGCCGCCGAAGAACATCACCAGGCACAGCAGCACCACTTTCAGTGCTTTGAGCAGCGGGCTGCCGGGTGGATGCTGCAAGAATACGCGGCACTCCGTAGGTCCCAGATTGGTGATGGCATAGTCCGGATAGAGCGGTGCAATGCGGGCCATCACATCCAGCGCTGTGACGGTGGCGGCCTCCCCTTTCAGCGGTATCAGCACGTTTTTCAGCGGCTCATCGGAAGCGCCGTACACGGAACAGATGCTGTGAAGCGGCACATTCTTATCCTTCGCATATACGGTTTTCTCAAGCGCAAAAAACAGCTCTTTTTTCATGCCTAAATGTACGAGGCGTCGGTAAATATGCCTGCCTGCGGGCGGATTAGCAGCAGGAGCAGCAACGCAATGGCCGCGCAAACAACAATGATGATAATGGTGAGCAGCCATTTTTTCCGCAGCAGATATTGCACAACCTTGTTCTCCTTCTCTGTTCATACCGCGACAGCTTCGCGGCGCTTTATCCCTATTATCCGCAGACAGCCAAAAAATATTTGCCGGGCAAATCGGCAAAACGGCAGCACAAAAAAACGCCTGCTAAACTTCGCAGACGCAGAGGGATAAACAGGCGCTATTCCACAGATTTTTTCAGCTTGCTCAGCGTTTTGGTGATAAGCCGCGACACCTGAACCTGCGAAACGCCCAAAACTTCGGCGATCTCCATCTGCGTTTTGTCGCTGAAAAACCTGAGCATGATTAGCTGACGCTCTTTGGGGGACAGCTTCTGGATCATTTCCTTCAGCAGTATGGAGTCAATTATTGCGTTGTCGTCATGCTCCGCCATGGTGTCGATCAGCAGCGTTTTAGAGTCTTCGCCGTCGAAGACCGGCTCGTAGATGGACACGGGGCTGCGCACAGCCTCCATCGCAAACACGATGTCTTCGGGCGTCATGTTAAGGCGCTGGGCCAGCTCTTCAATGGTGGGCTTGCGCTTGAGCTCCAGCTTGAGCTGCTCCTTGACCCCGAATATCTCAAAGGATTTTTCGCGCAGCGACCGGCTGACCTTGATGATGCCGTCGTCGCGCAGAAACCGCTTGATTTCGCCCGCAATCATGGGCACGGCGTATGTGGAAAAGCGCACGTTGAAACTCGGGTCGTAACCCTTTATCGCTTTGATCAGCCCCAGAGAGCCAATCTGCATCAAATCGTCGAACTCCACCCCGCGATTCAGGAACTTTTTGACGATGCTTTTCACCAGCGCCGTATTGCGGAGCACCAGCGTTTCCTGCGCTTTGGCGTCGCCGGCCTGCGCCAGTTTGATGAGGCGTAAGCTCTCTTCGTGCGAGAGCAGGCTTCTTTCGGCCATCGCGCTATCCCTGGGACTTAATTGTTTTGACCATTTTGACGGTAGTGCCTTCTCCGGGGGCGGAGATGACGGTCACCTCGTCCATGAACGTTTCCATGACGGTAAAGCCCATGCCGCTGCGCGATTCATCGACGGCGGTGCTGAAAAACGGCTGGCGGGCCTGTTCGATATCGCTGATGCCGACTCCCTTGTCGGATATGGATACTTCCAGCGTCTGCCCGGACAGCGACGCGCTGATGACGATTTCGCCTATCCTGTCCGGATACGCGTGTATTATGGCGTTGGTGACCGCCTCGGATACGGCCGTCTTGATATCCGCGACCTCTTCCAGCGTGGGATTCAGCTGCGTCGCAAAAGCGCCCACCACGCTACGCGCAAACCCCTCGTTGATGGACAGGCTGGGAAGCCTTAATTCCATTGTGTTTCTGATTTCCATATGACGCCCCTTTAACTACTATAATTTCTTGATGATGCTATACAGCCCGCTCAGGCTCATGACTTTGTCGATCTGGCGGTTCGGATTGGCCACATACATCCTGCGGCCGCCGCTTTTCAGCTTCTTGTAGCGGCCGATGATGACGCCGATGCCCGAACTGTCCATGAAGCTTAAATTCTTAAGGTCCAGCACCAGATCGGAATTCCGGAACTTCGCGATAAGCTTGTCCAGGTATTCCCGCGTCTCCTGGGCACTGTGGTGATCCAGCTCGCCGTACAACAAAGCCGTGATCACATTATCCTGCTGTTTGACTTTGATCTGCATACTGTCCTTCCTTTCCGAATGGTCTATTACGTATTCTGCCAGAGCCTGCTTCATCCTTTAAGATGTTTTGACTTATTAGCACTTCTTTTTACGTTAAATTATGGTTTTTGTCGAATCACATAATAGCGAGCGTTTTCGAACAGCCTAAATTACAGCGTTTGAGTGATAAAAAGGCAGGCAGCAATGGGTAGACATCAGGAACGCAAAAGTGCCAAGTCCGCCGGACGGCGTATTTGGGGTTTCATTAAGATATCGGTGCTCATCGGCCTTGTTGCCTTGATGTCGGGCGCTATATTCGTATTCTCCTATCTGATGGGGCTGGATGAATGGAAGCAGTTCGACCCCTCCAAGATAGGGGAGATGCAGCAGACTCTGCTGATCTACGACCGGGCGGGCAACGAGACCGCCGCGCTGTACAACCAACAAAACCGCGTTTATCTGCCCATCGACGAGATTCCGGACTACGTCAAAAGCGCATTCATCGCTATTGAAGACGCGCGTTTTTACCAGCACCATGGCGTGGACGTAATCCGCATCCTCGGCGCGTTCATAAACAACCTCAAAAACAAAAAGGTTCAGGGCGGCAGCACCATCACCCAGCAGCTTGTGAAGCTGACCAGCCTGACGGGCGTAAAGAAAATGTCCCGGAAGATACAGGAAGCCGTGATGGCCTACGAATTAGAGCAGAGGTACACTAAGGACGAGATACTTGAGATGTACCTAAACTATATTTATTTCGGCAATGGGGCATACGGTGTGGAAGCGGCCGCCAAAACGTATTTTGGCGTGCACACGAGCGAGCTGACGCTGGCGCAGGCCGCATTGCTGGCAGGCGTGATTAAAGGGCCTGCTCATTACGCTCCGCATCTCAACCTGGAAAAGTCGATTAAACGGCGCAACCTGGTGCTGTCCGAGATGTATAAGCTGGGGTATATCACCAAGAGCCAGAAGGAGCAGGCGGAAGCGGAGGAAGTGGTGCTGGTCGACAAGCCCAAAAACCGGTACGGCTATTACACCGACATGGTGCTGCGCGAAGCGGAACGGCTGCTCGCGGTGGACAGCGAGGAGCTGCTCTCCGGAGGCTACCGCATCTACACCACGCTGGACCAGGACATCCAGCAGTATCTGGAAACGCTGTACGCGGACGGTTCGCTGTTTCCCAAAAACGCGGCGGACGGAGCTCTCTGCCAGTCTGCATTCTGCGTGCTGGACAGCGAGACCAGCGAGATACTGGCCATCGTGGGAGGGAGGGAGTATGAAACGCGGCGCGGGCTCAACCGGGCGACAGACATCCGGCGTCAGCCCGGCTCCGCCATTAAACCGGTGATCGTGTACGCCCCGGCCATCGAGAAGCTGGGCTACTCTCCGGCGACGATGGTGCTGGACGAGAAGGCGGATTTCAACGGCTACGTGCCCAAGAACTTCTCCGATACTTATTTGGGCTGGGTGACGATGCGGGAAGCGCTGGCGAGGTCGCTGAACCTGCCGGCTGTGCGCGTATTTGAACAAGTCGGTGTGTCCGTAGGGAAGCTCTGCGCTGCCAGTGTGGGCATCCCCTTCGACAGGAAGGATGTCGGCCTCACGCTGGCACTGGGCGGCTTTACCACGGGCATGTCGCCGCTTACGCTGTGCAACGCGTTTACGCCGTTTGCCAACGGCGGCTACTATTCGCTGCCCAGCTGCATCACCCGTATCGAAGATGGGCAGGGGAAAGTCCTGTATGAGCGGCCCGACACAAAAAAAGCCGTACTGTCCAAAAGCACTGCGTTTCTGATCACGTCGATGCTGCAGACTGCGGCTGAAACGGGCACTGCAAGGCGCGTGAAGGTGGAAAGCGTGCCCATCGCAGCCAAAACCGGCACATCCAGCAACACGGCAACGGAAGGCAACAAGGATGCCTGGACGGTAGCGTACAACCCAAAATATACGATGTGCTGCTGGATGGGTTTCGATTCCACGGACGAATGGCACAGCCTGCCCCCGGATGTGACGGGCGGCACGTACCCCGCGGTGCTGATCAAAAAGATGTTCGAATACCTGTACAAGGACAGGCACGCGCCGGATTTTGTCGTGCCGGACAGCGTTGTGAAAGTGACTATCGATGCGCGGTCGCTGAAAAGCGGCGCCCAGCCGATGCTGGCCAGCGCATTCACGCCCGAGGACGATACGCTGACGGAATATTTCCAGAAAGACCGTGCGCCCAGGCAATATTCCGACTACTGGGCTGTGCCCAATCCGCCTCACGATTTGTCGGTGGTCATCGGGATGGGCGGCTACCCACGCGTCCGCTTTACCCCGCCGCAGAGCTTTGCGGTTTACCGGCTGATGCGCACTGATCTGGAAAGCGGTGAGAACGAACTGGTCGGCGAATACGAGGGGCGGGAAGGGCCGGTGGACATCATCGACTACGACGCACAGTATGGCCATCGGTATGAGTATCATGTGATACCCACACATCCGGAAATATTAATAGACGGAGAGCCGATGAAAGGATCGCCCTCCGCCCGGGTGGTCATTGAATTGCAGGATGAAGAATACTATATGCCTTAGGGGTTATCCGTTTCTATCCCCGAGTAGGTAGACACCAGCCGCACTGTCAGCTGACGCAGCTCTTCTGTGACCTGCTCGATGGCCGCCGCCGTGGCGGACGGATTGGAGATCAGATTGGTGAGCTCGTTGATCTTGTCCAGCAGCTGCTGCTTATCGTCCAGCGACATCGCGTATTGCGGGTCCGTCAACACGGCGTTGGATATGCGAAGCTGGTCGTTCGCCGCGTTGATGGCGCTGCGCAGCGCTTCCTGCTGTTCATACCACTCAAGCGTGTGGATGTTGCAGAAATAACCGGCGTATTCTGGCATGGAAGGATCGATATCCGCCAGTGTCAGCCCGCCGGGCAGTGCATGCTGCGCGCCGGGCAGGTATTTCTGGAGCTGCGCGTCCGTCAACTTCCAGTAAATTGAATCATCCGGCAGCATTAGCAGGCTTCGCATCTCGATTTGTTCGTTCGGGCAATAATGCGTTGCGATTTTGCCGCTTTCCTTGCATGTCGGGAACGTCTGGTGCCAGTCGCAGCTTTCCAATGCTGAAGCGCTGTCAGACGGGTACCAGGCAGCGACGGGCTTATGAGCGCTGTCCGTCTCACAGGCCTCGGTGGCTTTTTTGCCGGATACCGAGCAGACGCGCACTTTTGTCAGCCCCAGTTCCTCGGGCGACGCGTCGATAATGGGGGCGTTGGGCTTGTCCTTGACAAGCTGCGCCATAATGTATTGCCAAAGCGGCGCCGCGGAGGAGGAAGCGTAAACGTTCCCTGCCAATGGCTTGTAGTCATCGTGGCCGATCCACAGCGACATCGTATAATACGGCGTGAAACCGACGAAATAGATGCCCCTTGCGTTCTGGTTGGTGCCCGTCTTGCCGCCCACCGTTATGCCCTCTATCCGCGCGTTCCTGCCTGTACCGCTTCTGGAACTGACCGCTTCCACCAGCATGTCGGCAAGCAGCCAGGCAGTGGAAGGCTTGAATACCTGCCGGCTGTCGCGTATCTCCTTGGCATCCAGTATCACGTTGCCGTCCCGGTCGGTGACCAGCGTGAACGACAAAGGCTCCTGATAAACGCCGGCGTTGGTGATGGCGGCGAAAGCACCCGCCATTTCCACGGGCGTGATGCCCGATGTGCCCAGAGCCAGCCCCGCGCCTGATTTGTTGATATGCGCCGGATTGACGCCCATATCCACCAGATAGTTGTACGAATCGTCCAGACCCACGAGTTCCATCAGCGTCCAGGCTGTGGCAGCATTCAGCGACCGCACGAGGCCGGAACGCAGCGTGACAGGACCGTAGCTCGAAGATCCGCCGCTGGGATAGGTTTCTTTTCCGCTGTCGTCCAGCCAGCCCGGTATGGGCAGCGGCAGGTTGGGTACCACAGTGCCGTCCGAATACCCTTTGTCCAGCGCGGGGCCGTAGACGGCGAGCGGCTTTATGGACGAGCCGACCGGCATGGTCGTCTGGTAAGCGCGGTTCAACGTCTTCCGGGCCGTGGGCGTGGTACGCCCGCCGACCAGCGCCTTGATGTCGCCGCTGGACTGGTCGATGATCACGGCAGCCGCCTGCGGCTGGACAACTTCCGTCACCGTGCCGTCGCCGTTGTCATAATAGATGACCGAATCGTCTGCATCCTCCAGCTTGGGGTACGCGTCCCATTCGGCGAGGCTTTGCTCCACCACCTTCTGGACATTGGGATCCACCGTGGTGTAGATGCGGTAACCGTTGGTGCGCAGCTCATTCTCCAGCTGAGCGCGGTTCTGCTTGTTGTCCTGCATGTTGCGCTGCTTCAGAAGATGCGTAATCACGTCGTATACGGCGTATTCCACGAAGTACGGCATCTGGTACATCTCGTTGACCCGGGACTTCTCCTGCACGTAAACCGTATCGTGAAGGGCCTGCTGGTATTCCTCGTAGCTGATGTACCCGGCCTTATACATTTGGTAGAGCACATGGTCGGTGCGGTCGTTGATGATCTTGGGATTCTTGGCATCGTAATAGCAGCGGCGCGGGCTATACAGGTACGGATAGCGCGTGATGCCCGCCAGCATCGCGCATTCGCGCAGCGTAAGATCATTGAGATTCTTGCCGAAATAGTCCATCGCGGCTGCCTTAACGCCGTAATTGGAAGCGCCCAGGTTAATGGTATTGAGGTAAGCCTCCAGTATTTCGTCCTTGCTGTATTCTTTCTCCAGCTGAAGGGCGAGGTAAGCCTCCTGTATCTTACGCTTATAGGTGCGCTCGGTGCTCAGCAGCCGGTTTTTGATCAGCTGCTGGGTGATGGTGCTGCCGCCCTGCACGTTGCTGTTCATCAGGTTGTTGATGAACGCGCCCACCAGCCGCTTGATGTCGACGCCCGAATGGTATTTGAAGCGGATGTCTTCGATAGCGATCACGGCTTCCTGAAGATACTTGGGGATCTCGTCGAGGTTTGCCCAGTCGCGGTTTTCCGACCCGGTATAGAGTGCGATCAGCTCTCCGTTGGAGTCGTAGATATACGACGTCTCCGACTGGTCCTCAATCTTGCCGGTGTCCAGCTTGGGCGTGGTTTCCATATACGCCTTGGATACGCCGACCAGCACGCCTGCGCCTGCTGCGGCAATCATAAACAGGACAATGAGCACTAACCGGACGGACGTGAGCAGCACTCTGATGATCACTCCGCCCTCGCGGCGGCGCGGCTGGAACATGTTGATGTGTTCCTTGCCTTCGCCGGAGAGATGCTCCTTGGAGATATGGGGAACGCTGCGGTATTTTGACGGAACACTATGCCGCAGCCGTGGTTTACGGGCGCTGCGGGCATGCGGCGTTTCCGCCAGGTCGCCAAACACCTGAGTTTCGCTCATATCCATATCGGCTGCCGGCCGGTGCGTTTCAGGAGAACGCCCCAGCAGACGTTTTAAGCCTTGCGTCATTTTGCGCCACGCCAGCACGAAAAACCCGGCAACGCGCATAAGCAAACTCCGGAAGCTCAGCTTACCGGATGCTTCTGTCTTCATATGATCTTTTTTATCATTCGTATTATCGATCCGCATGGAACATATTATAGCATGTTTGTATCGTCTTCGCAGTAAAATCGAGATTATTTTACATTTTTGCTTCCGGTGTGCCGCCGGTGTTATCACCCGAAGGCCGTGCATATCCTGATATAAGGTGAATGCGATGCGGCGCCGGCGTAAAATTTCTAAGCTGTGGATTGTCCTGCTGGTTGTGGGGGCCCTTGCTGCGGGCTTTTTTGCGCTGGACAACGCCATCCGCCCCACGATACTCAGCCTTTCTGAGGCGCGCCTTAGGGCCATTGCCGTCAAAGCCATGAACGATGCCGTCCGGGAGACGGTGGGCAGCGATGTCGGTTATCTTGACCTTATCGAAATCGAGAAGGATGAGCATGGCAAAATCGTGCTGGTGTCCTCCAACGCTGTGAAGATGAATCAGCTTGCGGCATCCACCGCCATTGCTGCGCAGGACAAAATTTTAAACCTCGGAGACCAAGGCATCGACATTCCCATCGGGACCATACTGGGCGGGCCGCTGCTGACGGGCCGCGGGCCGCATGTCAACATCAAGTTCGAGCCGGTCGGCTCGGTTTCCACAGACTTTAAGACGGAATTTCGGGACGCGGGTATCAATCAGACGCGCCACAAGGTTTACTTGGTGTTCGAAGCGACGGTGCGCATACTGATCGGCAACGCGCCGCAGACGGTGGATATCTCCACGCAGGTGCTGATATCCGACACCATCATCATCGGCGACGTGCCGCAGAGCTACTTTATGGGTACAGAGGACCAGCTGATCAACTTACTGCCCAATGATGGGTAACAGATCTATGAAGGAAATCGTTGAACAGGTATTAGAATTATGTTATGATATGCGTCGAAAAAGTTAATGAGGTGGCGTATGTCCGGACATTCAAAATGGTCAACGATCAAGCGCAAAAAGGAGAAAACTGACTCCAAGCGTGGTAAGATATTTACCAAAATCGGGCGCGAGCTGGCTGTGGCCGTGAAGGAAGGCGGGCCGGATCCGGATCTCAATTCGCGTCTTCGGGACGTCATCGCAAAGGCCAAAGCCAACAACATGCCGCAGGATACCATTATGCGCTCCATCAAAAAGGCGGCGGGCGAATCGGGCAGCATCAACTATGAATCCGTCGTGTACGAAGGCTACGGCCCCGGCGGCGTGGCGGTTATCGTGGAGGCGCTGACGGATAACCGTAACCGCACCGCGAGCGAAGTGCGCCACTGCTTCGACAAAAACGGCGGTTCTCTGGGCGCGACGGGCTGCGTTTTCTGGATGTTTGAGCGCAAGGGCGTCATCGTCATCGAAAACACCGGGGGCATCGACGAGGAGGAGCTCATCATGACGGCGCTGGAAGCCGGTGCGGATGATGTGAACGATGCGGACGGTGATTTTGAGGTTACCACCATACCTTCGGCGTTTTCCGAAGTATACGATGCGCTGGATAAAAGCGGCTACACCATCGCGATGGCCGAAGTGCAGATGGTGCCCTCCAACACTGTGGAAGTGGCGGGGGAAACGGAGCAGACCTTCCAGAAACTGCTGGATATGCTGGAGGACTGCGATGACATTCAAAACGTATATCATAACGCCGAGTTGCAGGACGACGAAGAAGAATAACGCGGCGGCAAATGCAGAAAATACCCTTGAGCATTAAGTGGGGGTATTTTTTTGTTGAACAAATCGGCCAAAAGGTTGCTATTCCTGTTTATATCATTAATCGTGATGCTGCTCTCCGGTCTTGCCGGATACCTGCTGGCGCAGAGCGAGCCGCCTCTCGTGGCGGCCGAGCCGACGGAAGATATTGCGGCGGAAGCGGACAATACCCACCTGTCAGCGGATGCCATCATCACCTGGGTGTACGATTACGAGATGTGCCGCCACAAGCTTAGCGAGGCCACTGCGGCGGGCGAGCTCGCTGGCCTGACATTTACCGAACTGCAGCAGAAATTTCCCAGGGCGCGCATCGCCGCATTCGGGCCCGGCGACGCGACGCTGGAGCTGTCGTTTGCCTGCTACTGCCCGGACCATTTCATACTCAAAAAGGAAGGCGATGTTTTGGCGCTGTACCGTCCGCTTGCGGGTACCGACAGGCAGGAAAAGATACGGGAATATTCAATCGATGCGGGCAGCCTGACAGCGGAAGAAAACGAAGAACTTATGGTTGGACGCGTGTTCCCGGACAGGATGGACGCAGTGATTTATGTAGAAAAACTGCGAAACCGTGATGCCATGGGTCTTGACGAATAGTGTGCCCGGCGTTATAGTATTAATACAAAAAAATAAATGAAGTATGTCTTCGGGGTAGGGTGAAATTCCCTTACCGGCGGTGATAGTCCGCGAGCGCAAGCTGATACGGTGAAATTCCGTAACCGACAGTATAGTCTGGATGGGAGAAGACGCGTTATATTGTGCGTCATGGCTCTGAAGAATACTTCAGGGCCTTTTAAATTTTAAGGCTCTGGGAAAGGAGAAAAATGAAAACGTTACAGGCAAAAAGCATTAGTACAATCGCTAAAATAGGCGCGCTTTCGGCGCTGTCCGTGGGGCTGATGTATCTGGAGTTCCCGATATTTAGCGCGTACCCCTGGCTGAAACTGGATTTTGCGGATGTTCCCGCGCTGATAGGAGGTTTCGCGCTGGGGCCTGTTGCCGGCGTGTTGATCGAAGTTATCAAAATATTTTTTAACTTCATTCTCAAATCCAGCACGGGAGGCGTGGGGGATCTGGCTAATCTGACGCTTGCTTTGGCGCTGGTATTGCCCGCGTCCCTGATATACAAGCGCAGGAAGACGAAAAAGAGAGCGATACTGGGTCTTGTAGTGGGGAGCTTGTGTATGATTGCTTTGGCGCCGGTTTTAAACTATTATATTTTGATACCGCTGTTTATCAGCTTTGTCGGTGAGAATTTTGACATCGGACTGTATATTGTTGCGGGCGCACTACCGATCACCGCTATTAAAGCCGTCGCAGAATCCGTCGTGGTCATATTGCTTTACAAACGATTATCGGGTATACTTCATAAGCAGCCGGAATGTTGAGAAAAAGTGCTGCTTTAAGGAGATAACGCTTTGTATACAAAGCATGTGGCGGCCAGCGTGGAGGAGACAATGGAACTGGGCCGGCGTTTGGGGGAGCGCCTGAAGGCGGGCGACGTAGTCGGCCTTTACGGCGGGCTCGGCGCGGGCAAGACGGTGTTTGCCAAGGGTATCGCGCAGGGCATGGGCATCACTGAGGAAGTCACCAGCCCCACGTTCACGCTGATGCGGCTATACCAGGCGGCGCTGCCGCTGTGCCATTTCGACCTTTACCGTATTGAAGAAGAAGCGGAACTGGAGCACATCGGCTTTGGCGACTATATCGGCGGCGACTGCATCTGCGTCGTGGAGTGGGCAGGGCACGCGCCCAACCTGCATCCGGACATCTGCGTCCATATCGATGGCTCGGGAGACGACGAGCGCATCATCGAAATCAGCTATAAAGAGGACTCTGATGAATATTCTCGCTATTGACACGTCGGGCGGCGTGTGTACGACGGCGGTGCTGGCGGACAATCGCCTGCTTTCTGAAGTGTACATGGACGGGCGGCGCACGCACTCGGAAACGCTGGGCGTGATGGTAGACCAGTGCCTTAAATACGCGGAACTGACCGCAGAGGATATCAACCTTTTTGCCTGCGCTGTCGGCCCCGGCTCGTTCACCGGGCTGCGCATCGGCGTGGGCTTCATCAAAGGGCTGGCGCATGTATCGCAGCGGCCCGCGATGGGCATTAATACGCTGGATGCGCTCGCGAGGAACGCTGCGGGCTTTGACGCGCTCCTCTGCCCGATCATCGACGCACGGCGCGAGGAAGTCTACACCGCGACGTACGAAGGAGGCGCTATAAAGTCTCCTTACCGGGCTGTGCCGCTCAAAGATCTTCTGGTCGAGCTGGACGGTAAGCGTGTGCTCTTCCTGGGCGACGCGGCGCTGAAATATCAGGTCAAGATTTGCTCCGCATCCTCGGGTTTTACGGTGGCGCATCCGGGCATCGCGCTGCAGCGCGCCGGCTCGGTTGGCCTTTGCGCTTTTGACATGTACGAGTCGGGCGAGAGGCAGGACGTCTATTCGCTGGAACCCTTCTACCTGCGCGAGACGCAGGCCGAGCGGGTCTACGCGGAAAAGCAGAGGAGCGCCAAATGAAATACCGCCTGGCAGAACCTGCGGACGTGCCGGCGATATACGATATCGAGACCATGAGCTTCAAAACGCCCTGGTCGCTGGAATCCCTTCAGTCGGATATATGCTCGAACGACAGCGCTTACTATTTCGTCGTGGATCACGACGGTAAGGTCGTGGGCTTCTGCGGCGTTCACGTTGTTCTTGACGAAGGACATATCATGAATGTGGCGGTGGCTCCGGATTATCGGGGCCAGGGCATCGGCGAGACCCTGCTGCGCACCATGATGGCGTATACGAACCTTGAGGCTTATACGCTGGAGGTGCGCATGTCCAACAGGACGGCCATCAGGCTCTATAAACGGCTGGGCTTTACAGAGATTGCTATCCGGTCGGAATACTATATCGATGAAGACGCGCTGATCATGTGGTGGCGCAAGTCTTAGTTTTGGCTGCCCAAACCCGCGCCTTGTCTGAATACGCGTTTGAATGTATAATCTTTTTTATTAAGCATAGCCATGAAATGAGTATGGAAATCGAGATAGACGGCATCAAACTAAATTATGAACAGCACGGCGCGGGCGAAAACGTATTGGTACTGCACGGATGGGGTGCAAGCATTGAGACGATGCGCCCCATTATTGACGCGCTGAAAGACCGCTACCGCATAACTGCGCTGGATTTCCCAGGCTTCGGCAAAAGCAGCGCACCGCCCGACACCTTCGGCGTGCCGGAATATACCCGGATTACCCGGCTGTTTCTTGAACGTCTGGGCATCGCCAAAACGCACATCATCTGCCATTCGTTCGGCGGCCGCGTGACGATACTGCTGGCGGCGCAGTATCCGGAACTGGTGGATAAAATCGTGTTTACCGACGCCGCGGGCATACGCAAGCCGCGCACGCTGAGATACTATATCCGCACGTACTCATACAAATTGGCAAAGCGCATAAGCCGCGGCCGCGTCTTCAAGCGCGCGCTGCTCGCTTTGGGCATCGACGTGGACGAGCGCGTCAAGAACGCAGGCTCCGCGGATTACCGCGCGCTGTCCGAGGGGATGCGCCGCGTGTTCGTGCGCGTCGTTAACCTGGACCTTAAAAAATACCTGCCCAAAATCCAGAGCCCTTCGCTGCTCATCTGGGGCGAGAACGATACGGATACGCCGCTCATGTATGCGAAGATCATGGAAAAGCTGATTCCCGATGCCGGGCTGGTGGTGTTCCCGGGGGCGGGCCATTATTCGTTTCTCGACTGTTTCGAGCGGTACATCACGGTCGTGAGAACATTCTTTGGAGGATAATGCATGCCGTTTTTGACATACATTCAAATAGCGCTGTATGCTCTGGCTGCCGCCGGTATGACGATAGCGTCGGCGCATCCGGTGCACATGCTCCAGCTGGAGAGTTACAAGAACCGGGGCTTTCGCCGCTGGGTCAGGAACAACAGCGCTCACGTTTTCCGCTTTCCGGTTGTCGTATCGGCAGCCGGGCTGCTACTCGCGCTGGTTGCGAATCTGATATTTCCCGCGCGAACAGCGGGGCGCGTGATTGCGTCTGCCGTATTGTCTCTTGCCTATATCGCCGCGATGCTGGGCTATGCGAAGCGGTCCCGCGTGAAGAACGCCAAGAAGCCACTAGTGATGACGAGCCGCGCGAAGCGCCTGTTTGCAGCCATCGCGCTGGTCTACGCGGCGGTCTGTGGCGTGCTGTGGACGCTGGATGCCTTTGTGCTGGAAGGCACGGTACTGTCCGGCCTGCCGCTTTTCCTGCTGATGCTGCTGGCGGCTGCGGGCGTGCTCGCGGCGAATACGCTGGTTTCCCCGGTGGAGAAGGCAATTCAGCGCTGGTACAAGAACGACGCGCGGCGCATACTGGCCGAGCGCGACGACCTCGTCCGCATCGGCATCACGGGCAGCTACGGCAAGACGAGCTGCAAATTTATTTTGGGCACGATATTGTCAGAAAAATACAACGTACTGGTGCCACCGTCCAGCTACAACACGCCGATGGGCCTGACGCGGGTGATACGCGAGCAGCTCAAAAGTTCGCACGAGGTGTTCATCGCGGAGATGGGCGCGCGGCATGTGGGCGACATCCGCGAGCTGTGCGAGCTGGTGCATCCCAAATACGGCCTGTTGACGTCCGTAGGCCCGCAGCATCTGGAAACGTTTGGTACTATTGAGAACATTGCAAAAACGAAATATGAGCTGATCGAAAGCCTGCCGGAGGACGGCTGCGCGTTTTTCCCGGCGGACAATGAAATATGCCGTGAACTATATGAAAAAACGGCTATCGAAAAATACCTGTTCGGCGTGGATTACGACGGTGCGGTGTCGGCGCGGGCGGAGAATATCCGCTGCGGCAGCTTCGGCAGCCGATTTGATCTGGTGATCGGCGAGGAGCGCATCGCCTGTGAAACGCGGCTTCTGGGCAAGCACAATATCGCCAACATCGTGGGCTGCGCGTGCGTGGCATACCGGCTGGGCCTTAATCCCGCGCAGATACGCCTCGGCATTCGCAAACTGCAGCCGGTGGAGCATCGCCTGCAGCTTCTGCCCACGGCGGGCGGCGTAACGGTGATCGACGACGCATTTAACGCGAACCCGTCCGGCGTGCGCGCCGCGATGGAAGTGCTGTCCGCGTTCGAAGGGCGCAAGATTGTGGTGACGCCGGGGCTGGTGGAACTGGGCGAGCGCGAAGCGGAGGAGAACCGCGCGTTCGGCCGGGTGATGGCAGGCGTCGCCGACATTGTCC
>JBMNOT010000251.1:0-2768 GCA_050943225.1 Christensenellales bacterium
TGTCCTGCCATGTCTGCAGAAACCACGGCGGCAGAGGATCCATGTCAACCCCTCAGGGCAAAATTTTCGACGTTTTACTGCTTAGTTCCTTGTCCGAAATTTTAGCATAGACCCCCACATATTTTTTTCGCTAAGGCAAAGAATACTCTTAAAAAGACATTAACGAAAGGCAGGCAAGGTTATGCAGCAGTTTAAATCAGGCCAAAAAGCGCCGCAAAGTGGTGACTATAAAATTCTGGACGATAAGGGCAATGTGATCAGAAGCGGCATCACTTTAAACAAAGGCGATTCTTTCCCGCCTACGCCGGGAGCCAACCAGCGCTTTGTCAAGGAATGAGCCGGGTTAAGAAAGCTGGAGAAAGCCCAAGGCCGCTTGCCGAGCCGGTTATGCCGTAATAATATAAGCTATCTGGTATCAGCAGGAGGGCTTAATGGGACCTCAGCACTATCATCATTCTGGTGCTGGCCGCAGTCATCGTGGTCGGCGTGTTTGCTGTGCTGATATCGCTTCGCATACGCGTGGCGAAAGCGGCTAGGCGCATCCGGGCACAGAGCCAGGCGGCAAAACCTGACCTGTGGGCGTCTGCAGTAGTGGCGGATATACAGGGCGAGACGGCAGGTGGAAACGCCGCCAAAGCCCGGCTGACGCTGACGCTGGATGTATCGCCGCCTCAAGGCGAACCTTATCAGGCGACGGCAGTGTGGCTAGTGGACAGATCCGCGCTGCAACTGGTGTCTCCGGGCAGCTATGTGCCGGTAAAGCTGATCCCTTCAGACCCTAAAAAATACTGCCCGCTGTGCCCTGGGCTTCCAACACGGGCCGGCAGCCGAGATAGGCACAGTTGCCGGCTTTTATATTGTGCTGTTTATTTCGCGATAGCGCCGAGCCAGCGCTGGAAAAACCACCGCGCGCCATGTCCACGGGTCCACCAGGCCGCTGCCCATGCCGCCTCGGCTCAGCCGGGGAACGTATATCAGCGAGTCGTATCGGACAGGCCGGCCGGTCAGCTCTTCGAACGCGTCGTAAAGCTTCTTTATAAATATCTCCTCACTGGGCGGCGCGGTTTCCTGCGCAAAACGCGCCCTGAATTCCTCCCAGAGTTGTGTTTCTGCCCTGAGCCCGAGGCTTTTGGGCGGTTCGCTGAAAATTGCGGATAACCTCTTCACTTATATAAATCCCCCGCGTTATTTGACTCCCCCACGTTTATGCGGGATCACCCTGTTTTAGAATGAGGCTGTTAAGTGACCGCGTTGTTCATTATGCTCGTATGATACGCGCAAGGCCCCGGCGCGCGCCCAGAACGTCGCCATTGACAGCCTGTCCGCGCAGCGCGCGGTATTGCTGAGGCGTCAGCCGGTTTTTGTAGTTTTCCAACAGCTTTAGGAATGCGTTAATCAGCGCGTAATTCATATATGCTATCTCCTCGTTGTCGCTCCAAGAACTATTCTTTCCATTGCGGGCCTGTATATGAGCCCTCCCCTTCAGGGACACAGGCTCTATTATCCACAGGCAGGCGGAGATTTTTTGTCGGACGGCGCGCCCGCGCCGTAAAAATAATGTCTGCTATACCCCAAAATACGGCGTTTTTCGGCACAACATAAAAAACCCCGGCGACATACTTTCATCTGGGCTGTGCCGCGAATTCGCTGGCCGCGTTTCGGCATAGGCGTACTCCGCCACGTCATTTGCAGTTATACAGTGTCCACCCGGCTGTTTTCTGCTATAATACCATAAGAAGGGAGCCGTCCATGATAACCGGAATGTCCACCGCGTGTTTTTTCCCGCACACCTACACCGAGCAGACCATAGCTCTGATGGCGCAGATGAACGTCCGCTACGTGGAGGTGTTCTTCTGCTGCCTGTCGGAATACAATAAGAGCTTTGTCGCGGAGCTCAAAAAGCGTGTCGACGACGCAGGCATCAGCGTATGTTCCATACATGCTCTGTCTCTGCAGTTTGAGCCGCAGCTGTTCTCGCCGCACGCGCGCGCCCGTCAGGATAGCCTGGATATATACCGGCAGGTGCTGGAAGCCGGCGCAGCGCTGGGCGCTGGCATTTACGTGCTGCACGGCCCGTCCAACCTCAAAAAGGCGCGGCGTTTTTCCGTCAATTACCCGTACGCGGCGGAATACGCAAACCCCCTTGCCGACATCGCCAAGGACTACGGCATCAAAATGGCGTGGGAGAACGTCCACTGGTGCTGGTACGCCGAGCCGGATTTTCCCGAGAAGCTGATGCCGCATATCACCAGCGACAACCTGTATTTCACACTGGATGTCAAGCAAGCCGCTCAGGCCGGGCACGACCCGTCCGACTATATCACTCCGGCAGCAGGCCGCCTCGTCAACGTGCATCTCTGCGATTTCAAGCGCTCTGCAACAAAGGGCATTATCCCCCGCCTTCCGTTCGAGGGCGAGCTGGATATCGGGCGGTTTCGCTGCGACCTAGAGCAGGCTGGCTACAACGGCGGCGTGATACTCGAGGTGTACAGCCACAACTACAAAGACCTGCCGCAGCTTCAGCGCTGCTTCGAGCGCGTGGCGGACTGTTTCTCAACGACTGTTTGAACAGAAAACTGGCTGCCTGATAATTATTGCGCACACGAATATTGTATCATAGAAGGAAATAATGCCGCTTGGGCATAGCTAATCAGACCCCTACGGTCACGCGGGCTTTTTCCACCCTGTTTTTGCCGTTCTGCTTGGCCAGATAGAGCGCTTTGTCCGCGAGGAAATAGTAATCATCCATAGAATCGCAATCAATGATA
>JBMNOT010000252.1:0-2758 GCA_050943225.1 Christensenellales bacterium
GCGGAGCGGGTGATACGCGAAACCTGTCACCAAAAGGGCTGTGCGCTTTATTTTGTGGACGACGTGAAAGTGCTGGACGCGGCGCTTTCCGGGCAGACGTTCGAGTCATGCGGGCGGCGGTACCATATAAGGGGCATCGGTGAGGCGCAGCCGGAAATCGCGGCGTTGGCCGCGCTGGCGGCGCGCGAAATGGGCTTTAGCGAGGAGACCATACGGGAGGGGCTTGCCCGCGCGGTGCTACCATGCCGGACGCAGTTTATCTCCGGCATGCCCGACATGCTGCTGGATGGCGCGCACAACGGCCCGGCGGTGGCGGCGCTGTGCCGCACGCTGGACAGGCACTTTGCTGGCAGGGAAAAAGTGCTGTTGTTCGCCTGCATGAAAGACAAAGATTTCGAGGATATGGCGGCGCAGCTTGCCCCTCGCTTTGACCGAGCCTTCGTGACCAGCGTGGACCCGGTGCGCGGCGCGCCCACGGCGGCGCTGGCGGAGCTGTTTGGCTTGCACAACGCCTGCGCCGTAGACGAACCGCGGCAGGCCTGTGAAACGGCGGCAAAAGCGGCCCGCGAATCGGGCGGGATGCTGGTCGTGTGCGGCTCGTTTTATCTGACGGGCCTGGTGCTGCACATAATGGGAGAATCGCCGGACTGAATCTTCATCTTAAACCAGATAATGGGGGATTTTTTAGAGCCAAAGTGGCTCTTTTTTTGTATAAATTCTTTACCGTTTATGTTGACACGAGTACCTTGTAATGTTACTATACAACATGATAAGTGTTATTTTTTTTCATAATCAAGCATATTATTTGCATAATTAATGTTTTATTTGGAGGTGCGCCATGGCTGTTGGAGTGATTATGCCCAGGCAGGGGCAGTCAGTGGAAAGCTGTATCATCGAGCTGCGCGTCAAGGAAGGCGATAAGGTCAACGTAGGTGATATTCTTTTCGGATATGAGACCGACAAGGCGTCGTTTGAAGAGGAAAGCCCGGTGGCCGGCACTGTGCTGAAAGTGCTGGTGGAAGATGGGGACGATGTGCCGTGCCTTGATACGGTAATGGTTATAGGAGAGCCCGGCGATGACATCTCCGAGTTTACCGGCGGCAGCGCCAAATCGGCTGACACGGCCGAACCCAGAGAAGAAGAAAAGGCCGAGGCCGCGCCTGCTCCGGCAGCAGCCCAGCCCGTTTCCACAGCAGCCATGGCGGACGGCCGGCTGAAGATTTCGCCGCGCGCGAAAAACATAGCCGAGCGTCAGAATCTCGACCTCTCCAAAGCCGTTCCCACCGGCCCCAATGGCCGCATTATCGAGCGCGACGTGATGGTGCTGGCGGCGAAAGGCTATAAGATAACGGCAGCTGCTGCTGCGGAATACGCGGGCGGCAGGGAAGGCACGGGCCTTGGCGGCGCTGTGAGCACGGCGGACCTTGCGGCAGCGGCTCCGGCGGCAGAACCAGCTGCTCCGACAGCTCAGCCGGCATCGTTTACTGCGGAATACACGGACGTCAAGCTTTCCAGCGTGCGCAAGGTGATATCCAAAGCGATGCACGCATCGCTGTCCGAACTGGCGCAGCTCACGAATCATTTCAGCTTCGCCGCCACTGCGATTCTCGCTTACCGCGAACGCGTCAAACAAAATGCGGAGAAGCTGGGCCTGCCCAACATTACGCTCAACGACATCGTATTGTACGCCGTGTCCCGTGTCCTGAAAAAACATCCCGACATGAACGCGCATTTCCTGGGCGACGTGATCCGGCAGTTTTCGCATGTCAATCTCGGCATAGCGGTGGACACCGAACGCGGCCTGCTGGTGCCCACGCTGTTTGGTGCGGACACGCTCTCGCTGGCGGAAATTTCCCGCAAGGCCAAGGAGTTGGCGGCGGCTGCGCAGTCGGGACGCATATCTCCTGACCTGCTAACCGGCGGTACGTTCACTGTCAGCAATCTGGGCGCGCTGGGCGTCGAGATGTTCACGCCCATCATCAATCCGCCGCAGACCGGCATACTTGGCGTGTGCAATATTACGTACAAGCTGAAGAAGACGGGCGAGACATATCCTGCAATGGGCCTGTCGCTGACGTATGACCACCGCGCGGTAGACGGCGCACCGGCGTCCCGGTTCATGAGGGATTTGTGCACCGCGCTGGAAAACTTCGATATGCTGCTTGCGCTGTAAAGAGGTGATTATCTTTGGTATATGATCTGATCGTCATCGGCGGCGGCCCCGCCGGTTATCTGGGAGCGGAACGTGCAGGCCACGCCGGCCTTAATACGCTTGTGTTTGAACAGCGCAGTTTCGGCGGCGTATGCCTGAACGAAGGCTGCATCCCCACCAAAACCCTGTTGTATGCCGCCAAGCTGAAGGACGGCGCGGCGCACGGCGAGGCTTTCGGCGTCCGCGTGACCGACGCGAAACTGGACCAGGCCGCGGTGATCGCCCGCAAGAACAAGGTGGTTAAAACGCTGGTCTCCGGCGTGGAAGCGACGCTTAAAGGCGCTCATGTGACCACCGTGAAGGCGGCGGCCCGCATTATCGGCAAAACCGACGAAGGCTTCACCGTCACGGACGGCAGCGAAACGTACGTCGGCAAACGGCTGCTTATTGCTACGGGGTCGGCTCCGGCTGTACCGCCCATTCCCGGCCTTAAGGAAGGGCTGGACAGGGGCTTTGTGCTGACCAGCCGCGAGATACTGGACCTGACGGAGGTGCCGCGCAGGCTGGTCGTCATTGGCGGCGGCGTGATCGGCCTGGAGATGGCGA
>JBMNOT010000023.1:0-15484 GCA_050943225.1 Christensenellales bacterium
CAGTATGACCACGATGGATTTGCTCACATTCTCCGGGCGTTTGGCAAGCTGCGTCGCAGCCCAAACCGCCGCGCCCGAGGAAATGCCCACCAGCAGGCCTTCCGTCCTGGCGATGTCCCGGCCGGTCTCGAAAGCGTCTTCATTCTTCACCGGGATGATTTCGTCGTAGACGGAGGTGTTGAGCACTTTGGGCACAAAGCCTGCGCCGATGCCCTGAATCTTGTGCGGGCCCGCCTTGCCCTGAGACAGCACAGGCGAATCCGCAGGCTCCACCACGACCACCTTGATATTCGGGTTTTTGGATTTCAGGTATTCGCCGGCGCCCGTCACCGTACCGCCCGTGCCCGCGCCGGAAACGAATATATCCACATTGCCGCCGGTGTCTTCCCAGATCTCGGGCCCGGTCGTGGCTTTGTGGATAGCGGGGTTCGTGGGGTTGTCAAACTGCCCGGGGATAAACGCGTTGGGTATCTCTTTGGCCAGCTCTTCCGCCTTCTCGATGGCGCCGCGCATGCCCTTGGCGCCTTCCGTCAGCACCAGCTCTGCGCCATACGCTTTCAGCAGGTTGCGGCGTTCGATGCTCATCGTCTCGGGCATCGTGAGTATGATGCGGTATCCGCGCGCCGCAGCCACGGAAGCCAGCCCGATGCCTGTATTACCGCTGGTGGGCTCAATGATCACGCTGTCGGGCTTTAAAACGCCCCGTTGCTCCGCGTCTTCGATCATCGCTTTGGCGATCCTGTCTTTCACGCTGCCCGCGGGATTATAATATTCCAGCTTGCCGATCAGCTTCGCCGAAAGGCCGTGCTGTTTCTCGTAGTTCGTCAGCTCCAGAAGCGGCGTTTTGCCGATCAGCTCCGTCAAGCTCTTATACACTCTGGCCATATGATATACCTCCAAAAATATTGGTGTTTTCATATATGTTTAATATGATATTTTTATATTATGCGCGGTTTTCTCTTTTGTCAATACTTTTTCGAATAATGATATTTCTCATATCTGTTTGCTAGGTTATTGACAAACGTCCCCAACGTCCTTACTATAAAAGCATATAAAAATAGTATGAGCTGAGGTGGAGGCATGAGGATTTCCGCAAAAGGACGCTACGCGCTGGCTGCCATGGTTCATATGGCCCAGAGGTATGCCAAGGGCGAGTGCACCACGTTAATCAGTATATCGGAAAAGCTTGGAATTTCAAAGATATATCTGGAGCAGGTATTTTCGCTGCTCAAGCGCGGCGACATCGTCACATCCGTGAAGGGGGCTCAGGGCGGCTATATGCTCACCCGGCCGCCTAGCGAGATCAGCACCTATCAGGTGCTCTCCGCGGTGGAATCCGCATTGATGGAAAAGGCGGAAGATACCGTGACGGAAAAAGCGCCGGAGATCGACGCCGCCTTGCACACGCTGGTGTTCGACGCGCTGGACAGCGCCGTTAAGGAATCGCTGGAGAAGGTCACGTTGGACGACCTTGTACTGGAAGCCGAGAAACACAGCGCGGAACAAAGCCTGATGTTCTACATCTAGCGAGGAAAACGCATGACCAACTTTGACGAAATCATCGAACGCTGGAACACTGACTCGATCAAGTACGACTTTGCAGCACACAGGGGCCTGCCCGAAGACGTGCTGCCGCTGTGGGTGGCGGACATGGATTTCCGCACGCCGCCCTGCGTCATTGAAGCTTTGGTGGACAAAAGCCGTCATGGCATATTCGGCTACAGCGAGAGCCGCGAGGACTATTTTGAGGTGCTTGAAAGCTGGTTCCGCCGCCGCTTCGGCTGGCAAATACAGCCCGAGTGGCTCATCAAGACGCCGGGCATGGTGTTTGCAATCTGCATGGCGATCCGCGCGCTGACCAGCGAAGGCGACGCCGTGCTGATACAGCAGCCGGTGTACTACCCGTTCGCGTCCAGCGTTACGGGCAACGGCCGCAAGCTGGAGGTGAATGAGCTGGTGTGCGAAAACGGGCGCTATCATATCGACTTTGAGGATTTCGAGCGCAAAATTACGCAGCGCAGCGTGAAGATGTTCATACTCTGCAGCCCGCACAACCCGGTGGGCCGCGTCTGGACGAGAGAGGAACTTATCCGCATGGGCGACATCTGCTTAAAGCACGGCGTCACCGTCGTCGCGGACGAGATCCACGCGGACTTTGTGTATCCGGGCCATACGCATGCCGTATTCGCGAACCTTAAGCCGGAATTTGCGGATATCACCGTCACCTGCACCGCCCCCACCAAGACGTTCAATCTGGCGGGGCTGCAGATATCCAACATATTTGTGTTCAATCAGCGAATGCGCAGGCGCATCCAGCAGGAGATCAGCTGCGCCGGGTACAGCCAGGTGAACGTAATGGGCATGGTTGCGTGCAAGGCGGCGTACGCGCACGGAGAAGAATGGCTGGAGGAGCTGAAAGCCTATCTTAAGGGAAACCTCGATTTTGTGCGCGGCTTTTTCAGCGAGCGCATACCGGAAATCCGCCTGGCGGAGCCCGAGGGTACGTATCTTGTCTGGCTGGACTGCCGCGCGCTCGGGCTGAATGACAAAGCGCTGGACGAACTTGTCATCCAGCGCGCTAAACTTTGGCTCGACGGGGGCCATATGTTCGGCCAGGGCGGCAGCGGCTTCCAGCGCATCAACATCGCCTGCCCGCGTCAGCTTCTGGAGCAGGCGATGGAGCGGCTGGCAGCGGCTGTGGCAAGCCGTTAGCTCTCAGCGCCGCTCCCCTGCCGTTTGCTTAAGCCATGTCGTACTTTGCCGGATCCAGCTTCTCGCACTGCGGCAGCATCTCTTCTGTCAGCGTGTCGAGATCTGCCGGTAGGGCGTCCACGTCCTCGCTCAGCCTGTCCAGCCACATGAGTTCCTTGTCATCCAGCTGCAGATTGCCGCTGTCGTAACCGGCTCTGATCTTCTCCAGCGCCAGCGCGGCGGCTTTCTTTATGCGGCTGTAATGCCCGTCTTCCTTGACCAGTTCCCTGGAGATATCCAGCACCACGTCAGGACGCAGCACATACGCCTGCGGGTCGAAGACGCTGTCGGAATCCGCGAGTATGTCGCGCATCAGCAGCGACGTCTCCTGCCCGCGCTTGGACGCTGTGTTGAACATACGGCAGTCGTATTCCAATTGCTCGAAACATACCGTGGGAGCCATGCCGCCCAAAAGCTTAATGTTCTGTATGGACTCGTTGCTCCACAGGTCGGCCAGGCAGCCCGCCACATTGCCCACGGGGCTTAAATGCGCGCATGCGCTCATGCGGCCTTCCATCGCGATGGGCGTACCCGTGATGGCCTTGATGTAAACGCCTTCGTAGCCGCAGTCCTTATGCGGCCCTTTCGCGCCGCACTCGTACGCCACCAGGCTGCGCACCGCCGTCATCACGCGCACTGCCGCCGCGAACACCTTGGGCACATAGTTGCGGTCAGCAAGCACCATGGCGGTGTTGGCGAAGCCGCACGCGGTATCGCCCGCGGCCACCGCGCCCGTGCGCTCCGCAATCGCGACGATTTCGGTCCAGAGTTTCTTCATGTCCGGGCAGCCCAGCGCCGAGAGAGCGAACACCGACTTGGTGATGTCGCAGTACATGATGGCTTCGTCGTGCACTTCCTTGCCGCCCACCGATTCCACCGAGAGAAGGTCCGCCCCCGCCTGAGCGCAGCCCTCAAACGTTTCCAGCATGGCGTCCCAGTGACGGCCGCGCCACATGTGGACAAGGTCGCTGCCCTCACGGATGTCGTTGGGCGTGATGCGCACCGCGCTTTTAGCGCCGTACTTGTCGGCGAATTCTTTCGCGATGTCCACCACCGTTTTGCAGACCTCGATGCCCCACTTGGGCTCAAATGTCATGGGCGGCAGCGTTTCAATCTCGGCCACGAAACCGGGGCTGTGCAGGTCTTTCGCGCGCTCGCAGATGCCGGTAATGATCTCCCTGTAGTTACGGATGACCTCCGGCATCGTGCTCTCGTCGATGTTCATGGTAGGCAGGGTGAAATTGACTTCGGGATACAGCGTCCCGCCGCCAATCACCATGCCGTTTTTCAGCGCTACCGGGTATTTTGCTCTGGCATAAACAAAATTGTTCAAGTCCTGATATGCGGTGGATTTAAACTCAGGCATGAGAAGTCTCCTTTCGTCATCTTGGACCTTTTCCACCTGAGTATAAATCAACCTACCGCCCCATTTCTTGAACGATATTATGATTCATACAACTATTATATCGCTATTCCTATAGAGTTTGTATATTATAACTGCCTGTAAAACTGGGTCAGCGTGTCCATAGCCGCAAGGTAGGCGTCCGCAAACGGCGCATAAGCCGCGTGCCGCTCCATATCCGCCTTAAACTCGGCCTGCTTGCGCATCACGTGCTCAATCGGCGCCTTGTAGTCCGGCAATACGCCCACGCCGCAGCCCGCGATCACCGCGCTGCCGAGAAGCGCCGTTTCGCCCATCTCAAACGTGGTGACATTGATGCCCAGCACATCCGCCTTGATCTGGTTGAACAAGGGAGACTTGGCACCGCCGCCGATGGTGATCATCTCGCAGAAATTGTCGTTTGGATACAGCTTGCGCAGCACCGACAGGTAATACCGGTATTCGTACGCCACCGCTTCC
Source organism: Christensenellales bacterium (assembly GCA_050943225.1). Lineage (GTDB taxonomy): Bacteria > Bacillota > Clostridia > Christensenellales > SZUA-584 > SZUA-584. Next base: position 4,613 of record JBMNOT010000023.1, read on the forward strand.
AGCACCGCGCGGTACATATGGCCGCGGGTGTGCTTGAAGTCCAGCCCCAGGAAGCTGCCTTTGAGGAACGGGTTGTTGGGCAGCACGCGGCCGGAGAAGTGCGGTATGAACGTGATGCCTTCGCTGCCCGGCGGCACAACCTCCGCCTCAGCCTGCAGCTCGTCGTAGCTCGCCGCGGGCTTGCCGGACAGCGTGTCGCGGAACCAGCGCACGCACATGCCGCCGCCGTTGATATAGGCCAGCGGCAGGAACAGGCCGTCCACCGGGCTGCGCATCATCACCAGCGTCGCGTACTCGGTATCCGGCACGAACCTGTCCACCACGCTGCACAGCACCGACGCCGTGCCCGCGCAGTCCTGCACCATGCTGCGCCGGAACATGCCGGAGCCAAACGTGCTCGCCGCCGTGTCGCCGCAGCCCGCCACCACCGGCACGCCTTCGGCCAGGCCGGAAATGGCGGCGAATTCGCACGTCACCTTCCCTACTACTTCGAAGGGCGACACGATGCGCGGGAATTTGTCGGCGCTGATGTCGAAGGTTTCCAGCAGTTCGTCAGACCAGCGCTTGTTCGCATTGTCCGCAAAGCAGGAGAAATGCAGGTGGGTATAGTCGAAGTAAGCATTCCCGGCATCAAGCCCGGTCATGCGGCCCACCACATACGCCTGCGGCGTCACAAACTTGGCCGTCTTGGCGTAGACTTCGGGATGTTCGTGTTTCCACCAGAGTATCTTGGGGCCGTGGATATACGTCACCGGGCCGCCGGACAGCGCAATCACGCGCTTGCCGGCGCGTTCGTTCATCATGTCCATGTACTTCCCGCAGCGCATATCCAGCCAGGAATCGTAGTACGTGGACGCCTGGCCTTCGGAGTCGATGCCCATTATGCCCGCCATCTGCCCGTCCACGCCGATGGCCGCGATATCCGTGCCCCGGACGCCGGATTTCTCCAGCAGTTCCTTGGTCGTGCGGGCGCAGGAGCCATAAAGGTCGTCCGCCTCCTGCCACACCGTGCCGGGCGCCGGCGAAATCAGCTTGGATTCCTCAAACGCCGTGCAGACAAGATCCATCTGCTCGTTGAACAAAGCCGCTTTTGTACCCTGTGTGCCGATATCGATACCGATGATATGCATACCCATGCGCATCGCTCCTGACTTATAAGATTTTTTTCGTTTGGTTTCGTTTGTTATTATTTATTATGATATTTCAGGGATGAGCGGCTTGTCAATACGTAAGCCACAGTTCGCCCCGATTTTATTACCCTCGGCAAAACAAGCGTTCGGGCAATTTACATCTTTATTATTCCCAACGGGTCGTATCAACGCAGGGCAAACCGGGTTAAGCTTATTTATAGTTGATAAAAATAAGCCCGACCAGGCATATGACAACGCCCACGATCTTATTCCAGCTCAGCGTTTCCTTGTAGACCAGAGTCCCGACGATGATTAAGGCGACAGCAAGAAATGCACTCTGCACAATCTGAGCAGTGCTGACCTGCCAGCCGGCCCTATATGCATATATCCATCCGACTTCAAGCCCGAGCAACACCACTCCGAATACAAACGGAGCCCAGTTGACCTTGCTGAATTCCCTGAATAGATTTGCTCCCCTGTTCAATACGAAAAACAGTATCAGAGAAATGACCGCCCCGACAGAGTATGTTATCGTCAACGAAGCCAGCGGATTCATGCTATTCGGAACGGATTTTGCGCATATCTGATAGGCAACGTTGGATAATACGACCAACGCGATTGGCCAGATATAATTTAACAACCTTGATGTTCCTCCTTGATGATGTTTGCCCGGTTGCGGGAGGTATCCCCCGATTATGACTGAGTTATCTTTTGCTTAACAACAGTTACTATTATTACGCTCAGGTTGGCAGCGTCAGGACGGCGCACCCATCGTGTTTTGCAGGTACAGCATCGCTTCGAGGACGCCGCCGGCGATGGCGCGCGCCTTGTCGGAAATGGAAAAGCAGTATTCGCGCCGGCCCCTGGGGTCTACGTCCCCTATTTTCATACCGCTCGTCACATACAGGCCGCTGTGTATCAGCCCGCGCAAAACGCCGCTGATCTGCACCGTTACCGGAACACCGTCCACATAAGCGACCGTCTGCCCGCTCTGCACCGCATCGCCGATTTCCGCTATTGTATTGATGACACCGTCCGCCGGGGCACGCACCACTCGTTCCGCGCTGTATCCGCAGATAACGCCGGGCTTGCCGGTATCCGGCTCCGCGCTGCCTTCCAGTATCACACAGCCGAGATTATGGCCTCTGTTGGTCTCCACCACCGCGTGGACGTCCCTGCCGGCGGTAAACCCCGGCCCCAGCCCTATCACAACGGGCGCCATATCGATGGTTGTGCCCAGATTCCGCTTGGCGATAATCGCATCCACCACGAAATCCGGCCGCAGCTCGCGGATAACCTGCCCGGAGGAATCGATAAGCACGGGGACTTTCCCTTCCTGAAGCGCCGCCTGCGCTTCCGCAAGGTCCGCGGCCTTTACCGCCTCTACCCCTTCTATCCGGACAGCGCCTTCAAACACCGCGCTCGCGTAAGCGACCGTACGCCGGATCACCGTGGGCTGCTCCCGCTCCGTAGCTACGACCTTAAAGCCGCACTTAACCAGCCGGTTGATCACGCCGGAAGCGAGATCGCCCGCACCTCTCACCACAACTAAATTCCCTGACGTCCTGCTGCGGTCAAAACCCATCCCGCGCTCCCATATATATCTTTTACACGAACTGATGTGTTGTCACTAAACCTTTTTCGCAGTATATACCGGCTGTCGGTATATGTCAATTTCAGATCAGTGCCGCAATACAGCGCTGCATTCCAACATCCTTTCATAACCAAAGCCGGGAATATTCCGGTAATTATTACTATTGTGTTACGATTCTTTGACTTATTGTAACATTTGGACTATAATGATGTGACCGAAAGTGTATTCCGATCCATTGCAGGAGTGATGAAAGCATGCAGAAAAGGCAGAGATTTGCATCATATAATGCGGGCATACGTTACCGGCCCGAATATAATTTGCCGTCATATCGTGAAAAATACGCCGTCAAATCCATCCTGCCCGAGCAGCTTAAAGAGGAAGACGACGTTGTTTTGCCGTTCCGCCGCAGTCAGGCGGACAGCCGCGTCGTGCCGATGCCGGGCAGCCGCCGCTCCGCCGATGCAGTTGCAAAGGCAGTAAAGCAGCCCCATAGCGCACCGCAGCCCGAAATCTCTGCCTCGGATGCCCGCCCATCGCGGGAAACGCCGGGGCCAATGAGCGGCAAACTGAGCCGCATGGCGCTGAAGGCGGCCAATGCCGACATATTCGTGCAGGGGGAGCCGGAGAGCGATGACGCCATGCCGATGAGCCGCATGGCGCTGAAGGCGGCTCATGCAGACATCTACGCTGCCGAAGACGCTGCGCCGGAGGCTGCCCCACTGCGGACGCTTCAGGCTGCCCACTCGCCCTCTCAGGATAAACCGACGCAGCCCGCCGCACGGCCGCGCAGCACCAGCCCGAAACAGGCTGCTCCTGCGGCCATAAGCAGCCCCGCAATCCGTTCCCGCAAACCGGTACGGCTGCCACTGGATGACGACGCGCTGGATTCTCTGGACGACGATGTTTTCTTCGACGCGCCGCTCAAGCGCAGGCGGAGCCGCTCCGAAAGCCTTCAGTCTGCCGTTGAAGAGGCGCCGTCCTATCCGCGGAGCGCATCATATACCGCAGCCCGGCCGTCCAGGATGACGGCGCGCAGGAAACGCGGCATCATCGTATTGTCCGTTCTGGTGCTTGCGTCCACAATAGCGGCGCTGTTTATGCTGCTGAATCAGGATGAGGTGGAGATGCCTGCGGTCGCGCCGAGCGCGATGGCTACTGTCTACGCTGAGGCGGAAGAAGCCAGCGCGACGCCCACGCCTACGGGTGTGATTGCAGGCGCGGCGGCAGCCCAGCCGGCAGCCACGCCGACTGCCACAGCTGCACCGTCGCCCACGGTTACGCCGTCTGCCTCGGCAACGCCAACACCCAAGCCGACGGCTACCCCCAAACCCACGGCGACACCGAACCCCACAGCCACACCGAACCCCACGGCAACTTCCGCGACGACAGTTCAGCCTACGGCAACGCCCAAGCCGACGCCCGTGCCCACGCCCAAGCCGACTCCGGCGCCCACGCCCAAGCCGACTCCGGCGCCCACGCCCAAGCCGACTCCGGCGCCCACGCCCAAGCCGACTCCGGCGCCCACTCCGGCCCCAACGCCTGCGCCCACTCCGGCCCCGACGCCTGCGCCCACGCTGGATCCGACGCCGACAGACCCCGGTACCGGGGAGTCATAAAGGGCGGATGTCTAATAGAATCATTAAGCAATTAATTATGCCCGGCATACATCAGCCGGGCATTTTGCTGTATAAATATTTCTATTCAGGAAGACTCCACTCACGCCTGTACTCTTAGGCATCGTCGCCGGCAGCCTCCGGCTGGTAGACGACGCTCTTCACGCAGATGGTGACGATACCTTCCGGCACTTCCCAGTTCACCAGGTCGCCCGCGCGGTAGCCCAATATCGCCGTACCCACAGGCGACAGCACGGATAGCTTATTTTCGGCAAGGTTGGCCTCGTCAGGATACACCAGCGTATATTCTTCGTCATCACCGCCGTCGAAAGACAGTATCACTTTGGAGTGCATCGTGATCACGTCGGACGGCACCTTTCCCGAAGGCACCACCTTGGCGCGCTGCATCTCGGCGTCCAGCGCACGGACATGGTCCACACCGTCAACCTCGGTCAGCAATATATCGCTGACGATTTCCTGAAGCCTCACACGATCCTTTTCCGTTATGATGATCTGTCTAGCCATATTAAAACCTCCAAAGTCAGCCCATAACACGACGTATGCCGGGAACCGGAACAGTACCCGGCAGGGTCTGATAAAAAAAATAAAATATGAGAAACGCTCCGCCAAAACGCAGAGCCTCAAAGCAAAAGACACCTCGTAATAAACTACGAAATGCCCTCCAATCTGTTGTGCATTCATAATATCATGACTTCAATCATTTGTCAACTTAGGATTTGGTTTACATTAAATGGCGGCTTGTTCACGAACTGGCATCAAGCTGCCATTCGTACGGTTTCAGCCCTTCCGGCGGCATATCCGCGCCGGTTTCTCGGGAAATACCGACGTGCTATAATGACCTGTGCTATAATGATTAAAGCTGTTACATTGAAGGACAGGTCGGGGCAGCTTGCGGAGAGCACCCCGGCAGCGAAAACATGAAGCATTCCTCTCCCCTCTCCCACGGTTTTTCCGGGGACCATATGCAAAACAGGTCAGGGCCGCAAAAAGCGCAGGATCCCAGCCTTTGTCCCTGTAAAAAGAAAAGCTGCCCAAGATACAGGAATTGCGACACCTGCCGCGCGCATCACGCTGCTGCAGACGGACCTCCGTACTGCGAAAGACGGCATAACAGGCCGGGAAAATAAACCCACTCAGAGCAACCGCAGGCCCCCTCAGTACAGGCAGAAAAAACAGCGTCCACTCTGAAAAGTGAACGCTTAAACTGCCATAAAAAACCGCGCAGGTCTTCCGCCACGCAAAGCTTTTTTCCCATCAGTAAAATAAACCCGCTCTTCGGCCAATTGAGAATCCGCCCGCAAGGGGAATACAACCGTCCGGCAGGCACCGGCGCGCGCGAAGCGGTGCCGCAGTTTGCTTCACCGCCCGCGGCAGACGCGCCCGTTAAAACATGTACGCTGTTTTACTCGTTCTCCTTTTCGCAGCAGCCACTGTGGATATGCCCGCCGTCCTCGTCGTCTTCGTCGTCTTCGTCGTCATCTTCGTAGTACAGACGCTCGAACTCCTCCCAGACCCTGTCCAGCTTGGCCTCGTCTTCGATGGGCACGTAGCAGTCGTCCCCATCCTCGTCTTCCATGATCTCCAGAAGGAGCACCTCACCCGGCTCAATGCCATCCACGCTCTCCTCGGGCGTCAACGCCACATAGAAGCTGTCCTCGAAGTCGAACGTCATGATGTGCAAAAAGCGCACCTCATTGCCCTCTTCGTCGGTGAGTATCACCACATCTTCTTCGCTCATAATAACTCCTATCTTTTTAGTCGCGGCTATTAAAAACCGCGCCGGCGTTTGTTATTATTTCCCGCCATCCAGCAAAGTATCGCATCAAACGGGGTGCCTGTCAAGGTACGCGCGCAATATATATACGGCGGCGAGTTTATCCACTACCTGGCGGCGTTTCTTGCGCGACACATCCGCCTCGATCAGCATCCGCTCGGCGCTCACCGTAGTCAGCCGCTCGTCCTGAAAATCCACCTCCACGCCCAGGGCAGCGAGCTTATCCGCAAACTCGCGCACCCTCTGCGCTGCGGGGCCTTCGCTGCCGTTCATATTCAGCGGCAGCCCGACCACCACTTTGGACGCGCCCAGCTCCTTCATCTTGGCCGCGATATAAGCCGCGTCTCCTTCGCCGGTGCGCGTATACGTCTCCACGCCCTGCGCCGTGTAGCCCAGGCTGTCCGACACCGCGATGCCGATGCGTTTTTCCCCTATATCGATCCCCATGATTTTCTTCATATGTTTCCGCCTTTATTATTATTCCCCGGCACTGCGGCTGCCAATTACCATAAAGCATCAAAAAAAGCCGCACGAAAGCAGCCTTTATTATATCACGCTTTGGAGACAAAAACCATCTAATCCAAAAGCTGTGCGCCTACTCCTCGGAAGCCTTTAGATTTTCAATATAGACCTTCACGAACTCCTCGAGCAGTTCGTCACGCTCCACGCGCTTAATCAGCGACCGGGCGTTTTTATAGCTGGTGATGTAAGTAGGGTCTCCGGAGATGATGTAGCCCACTATCTGATTGACCGGGTCGTACCCCTTGTCTTTCAGGGCGTCACAAACCAGCCAGATCACTTCACGTGCCGGATTGCTCAGCTCTTTCGTGAGTGAGAATTTCATCGTCTCGTCAAACCTGGCCACAGCTGCCTGCCCTCCCCAATGATACTGATATCATTATATAATACATATCGGCTTTATTCAAACGAATCCGCAATGCTTAAGCATGATTTAGTGAAAACTTAATGGTTGAAACCAATTCGTAATGTTTTCCAGCCGCGCAATTGCCGCGGACGCAGCAAAGCCGGCATTTCGCCGGCTCGGTTCAGATGCATCGATATACAAAACCCTGGACTATTGCGCATCCTGTTCCGTCATCTTACCCATGTGGGTATTGATCATCGTCTTGCCCTTGCTGACGATCCTGTTCAGTTGCGGCTTAATGTATGGCATCGCAATGATCGCCGCGGCCGCACCGATCACACTGCCGGCAAGCATACCCACCACGAGATTTCCTTTCATAACAACCCAACACTCCTTTCACAACGTTCATCAATTATTGGTAGTTTGTGCAGGAAGCTTAGAATTATCACAGGGTTGCTATGCCAAGTGTTTCCATTATTTATTATGTTTTGACCTGTAATCCGCAATGGCTGCGTGTATTGCGTCTTCCACCATCAAAGAGCAGTGTATCTTCTTTTCGGGCAGGCCGCCCAGTTCCTCCACGATGTCCGCCTTGGTGATGGCGTCCGCCTCGTCGATGGTTTTGCCCTTCACCATATCGGTGGCAACGCTGGACGACGCAATGGCGGCGCAGCAGCCGTATGTGTGGTACTTAATGTCCTCAATGCGCCCGTCTTTAACGCGCAGATACATCTTCATGGTGTCGCCGCACTCGCTGCTGCCTACCTCGGCGAATCCGTCGGGATTCTCGATTGTGCCCACGTTATGCGGGTTTTTGAAATGCTCCAGTACTTTCTCGTTATACATAACTCCCCTTATCCCGGCGCTGGGCGAAAAGCGGCGAAAATTCCTGCAGCCGCTTCACCGACGCCGTTATTTTTTCTATGACCTCGTCAATCTGTTCTTCGGTGTTCTCCCGGCCCAGCGTGATGCGCACCGCGCCGCGCGCCTCCTCAATGGAAAGGCCCATCGCGAGCAATACGTACGACGGCTTGGGAGATCCGGAAGAGCACGCGGAACCTGTGGATATTGCGATGCCTTCCATGTCCAGATACGTCAGCAGCGCCTCGCCCTCGATGCCGCCGAAGCTGATGTTGAGATGGCCGGGCAGCCTGTTATCCGGATCGCCGTTAAGCCGCGATTCGGGCAGCTGAAGCAGCGCTTCCGAGAGCCGTTTGACGAGCGCCTGCTCATGCGCCGCGTTCTTGTCCATGTCGCGCAGTGCGATTTCCGCCGCCGCTCCCATGCCCACGATGCCCGGCGTGTTGAGCGTGCCCGCGCGCTTATCCTTCTCGTGGCCGCCGCCGTGTATGAACTTATTAAGCGTGATGCCGCCGCGCACATACAGCGTGCCCACGCCCTTGGGGCCGTAGAATTTATGGGCGCTCAGCGACAACAGGTCCACATCCAGCTCGTCCACATGCAGCGGTATATGCCCCGCGGCCTGCACCGCGTCGGTGTGAAACAGTATGTCATGCTCGCGCGCAATCTGCCCGGTCTCGCGGATGGGCATGATGGTTCCCGTCTCGTTGTTGGCCGTCATGACGCTGATGAGTATGGTATCGCCGCGGATCGCCTTCTTCACATCGTCGGGGTTGACGCGGCCTTTGCCGTCCACCGGCAGGTATGTCACGTCGAAGCCGCGGCCTTGAAGATATTTGCAGGTGTCCAGCACCGCATGGTGCTCCACCGCGCTTGTGATGATATGCCCGCTGCCCGCCGCCTCTGCGACGCCTTTTATGGCCCAGTTGTCGCTCTCCGTGCCGCCCGCGGTGAAATAGATATCGGAAGAGTCCGCACCGATGAGCGCCGCCACCTGGCTGCGCGCTTTCATCACCGCTTTTTCCGCCGCCCGGCCGAAGCCGTGCTGGCTGGACGGATTGCCGAAAAACTCCTCAAAGTATGGCCGCATCGCTTCGAATACCGCTTTTTCGGTATAGGTCGTGGCGGCATGGTCCAGATAAATGCCCATTCTCAACACCTTTTTCCGTTTGCTTCGCGCGAGTTCATGCGCCGGTCGTCTTCCACCATATCGGCCAGCGAGATGCCGTGGATCACGTCGTTGATGCCGTCGTAAATGCGCTGCCATATGGCGTGCGCGCTGCAGCTGCCGGCGTTCTCGCATGCCGCGCTGCTGCCGGCGCATTCCGCGGGCGTCAGCTCGCCTTCAAGCGCGACCAGCACGTGGCCCACGGATATCCGCTCGGGCGGCAGCGTCAGCTCGTATCCGCCGCCGGCGCCGCGCCGCGCGGTCACCAGCCCCGCTTTTTTCAGCGCGGGAAATATCTGCTCCAGATACGGCCCGGGCAGCCCCTGCGCTTCGGATATCTGCCTGAGGCTTACGGGCCCCCGGCCCCACGCTTTGGCCAGTTCAAACATCGCGCGCAGGCCGTAGCGGCCTCTGGTGGAAATGATCAACGCCGTCTCCTCACATATTATGCCCCGATAGCCGCACAGTTGTCCTCAAATTCCGCTGCAGGGCTCATCAGCAAACCGGAAACTTAAGGTTCCTTCCCTCGGATATAATCCGACGCTTTTTATCGGATTTATACTAGACTTTCGGCACGGCTTTTGTCAAGACAATTCCGTTTTTCGCCCATAAAAAACCGCGGAGAGAGGTGCCTCTCCGCGGCAAGAGCCAAGTGTTTATTGGATTTCGATACGGCGGCTCTTCTCCGCCGACGTTTTGCTGGGCACGGTGATCTTCAGCACGCCGTTTTCCAGCTTGGCGGTGACGCCGTCGGGGTCTACATCGCCGAGGTATACGCTGCGGCTCATCGAGGAGACGCGGCGCTCGCGGTGGATGTAGTTCTTGTTCTCCTCGTTCTTGTTCTCCTCGCGGTTCACGGAGATGGTCAGAGTGCCCTCCCTCAGGTCGAGCGAGATCTCATCCTTTCTGACGCCGGGCAGCTCCGCCTCGACGAGGTATTCCTTATCAGTCCGCTGTATATCCAGCTTAAACCCTTCGCGGGCGCGCCAGCCGCCAAACCACGGATCATTGAAGAAGTCTTCCATCATGTTGTAGAAATCATCAAATCCTCTGGTGATTCCACGTCTTCCAAACGGTACCAGGTTTGCCATAATGATCAACTCCTTTCTTACCTATCATCAAATGTAGCTATGTATACTTTTTGTTAGCACTCTCCTTTAGTGAGTGCTAATCCTTCTGACTATTTTATAGCACACTGGATTGGTTAAGTCAACGGCTGTCACATATTATTTACATTTTTTCCAAAGAGCCTGCCTTGCCCCTCTTGTGCAGTATTGCATTTTGCTGTAAGTTATAGCAAAAAGCGGACAGGAAAGGACGCCTATGACAGACGGAAAAACGCCTGAAGAAACGAGTGTTGTGATGACGCAGCTGGTGCTGCCCGGAATGACCAACCTGCTGGGAAATCTGCTGGGCGGACAGATGATGCACTGGATGGATGTGGCCGGAGCGCTGTGCTGCATGCGCCACTGCAACATGCATGTGGCCACCATCGCGGTGGAAGCGCTGGAGTTCCGCCACCCCGTGCGACAGGGCGAGATGGTCTGCCTCAAGGCCAATCTGATCTGGGCGGGAAAAACGTCCATGAAGGTGAAAATCACCGCCACGACGGAAAACCTGGCGACCGGCGCGACGATTGTCACCAACGTCGCCAAATACACGTTTGTCGCGCTGGATAAAGAAGGCCGCAAGGCGGCAGTGCCTCGCCTGCTTCCCCAGGCCGACGAGGAGAAAGCGGACTATGCTATTGAGGAAGCTGCGTACCGCAGCCGGGCGAGCGGCGGCTGAGCCGCCGCCCATTTGTCAACGCGGCGTCGTTCAGCCCAGCATGGATTTGACCGCTTCG
>JBMNOT010000024.1:0-15207 GCA_050943225.1 Christensenellales bacterium
ACCGTCCTTGTCCTTGTAGCGGCGGTCGCTGGCAATGCGCAGGATGGCGTAGGTGGCTCCAGTGGCGTTGTTGGTGCGGATGCTGGGATCAGCAGTCAGGTTGCCGATGGCGGTGATTTTCAACATGGTTCATTTCTCCTTTTGATTTGAAATTTCGATAGAATGCAAAAAGCGGCCCCGTCCACCCGAAGATGAACGGGGCCGCTGAATGCCGTAGGTGATGGACGTTACCGCCCTTTTGATTGGCACAATTTCTTTTTTGCCGTGTACTCGGCCCAATCCTTGCCTTTGGGGGGGTAAAGTGCTGATATGGTGTATCCACGCTCACTGTATTTGGCGCTGAACCGTTCGGTCGCTTCCCGGCCCCATTGGTCGTAATCCAGGCAAAAAACGATACCTTTGATTTGAGGATTCTCCTTTAGGTACTGTTCCAATGTCCCGTCATGCAGACAGCACAATGCAACAGCATTGGTCTTGGGTTCGCCGTAGATCGAAATATGCGCCATGAGATCGATGGGGCTTTCAAAACAGAAAACGGTATCGTTGGTCGGATCAGCGGGTAATCGAAAGGCATTGTTTTTGTCCCCGCCTGGAACGTCGCCCTTGAAGCCGTTGCCGTTCTGGTCATAGGTACCGCGCTTATAGGCATTGGCAGGCTTGCCTTCGGCGTTCATCCCAACGAATACCGCGTTGTGGTGATCGGCACTTTCGTATAACAGGCCATTTCGGATAAAGTCCGCGATCACGTCCCGCGAGATTCCTCTTTTGATGAGATAGGCGAACACGCGGCGGTGATCCGTATGGGCTTCGGGCAGGGTAAATTCAGCAGGTGATTTTGTTTTTTAAGGGCGGAGGGGGAACGCGCGGCGGCGCCGGTATTGGTTGTTCGCGGCTGTGGCCGTTATGCTCCAGCAGGTAATAAACGGCTTGCTTGAAATCCATGTTGTGATGCATTTCCAGAAATGTGATGGCGTCGCCCCAGGCGCGGGCGTAATTGTCGTAGTAGCTGGTGCGGCGCTTGATCATGATATGAGGCATTTCAGCGAGGGTGTGGTAATTGCCTTTTGGTTTTACTTGGTAGCCGAGGCTTGACAACAGATTCGGCAGGTCAGTTTGGCGAGCGGTATCCATTTCAACGTCCGTAAAGGGTGGGCTATGCTCGTTCATGGCATCACTCCTGTCATGGGGAAATTCAAAAAGCCGTCATCGGCTTTCATAACGAAATCCGATGACGGCTTATGTGGACGTTTGCTATTTGGTTGGAACGGTAAGTGCCCGGAAATGCCCGTGGCGTAAGGGTTTGCGGGCAACGCTCAAAACGGTTGGAAAGCGGTTTTGACATCTATGGTTTGAGGAAAGTAAAAATGCGGCTTCTGAGATGCAGAAAAGCCCGCAGTAGCGGGCTTTTCTGGCTCTGACATCTTTTTAGTCAAAGCATTATGGCGGAGAGAGTGGGATTCGAACCCACGGTTGCTTGCGCAACACCGATTTTCAAGACCGGCACTTTAAACCAGCTCAGACATCTCTCCAGGGTACACACAGTATAGCAAAAACGCGGCGTTTGCGTCAAGCACGCGGCAGGGCTGCCGGCGTGCCGCGGAAAAACAAGGCTACAAAATAGTACAATAAAATAAAAAATAGTGCTATACTCGGTAATCGTGATGTCTCTATAATGATGATTAAAGAGTCTGCTCTTTATATCATCGTACTGTACTGGTACAATAAGGCTATGATAAAACGATTGGGCGGTGACGAATGAGCGGACGGGACACAGCGCTGGCGCTTTTGCAAACTTTCGGCAATGCAGTCGGCCTGCCCAGCTTCTGCGTGGAAATGCCTGAAGGAAAACGCAGCGACAGCTGTTCGTTTTGCAAGGTGTGTTATGCCAGGCAGGTGGCTGAGAACGGGCGCGCCGCCTGTGAGAGCCTGATGGAGTATGCGGTCTACCAGTCGGAACGATGGGGAGGCAAGTATGAGTTCCTGTGCCCGGCCGGAGCGGCGTTTATCGTGGCGCCGGGAATGAGACAGGGAGTGCTCGAATACGGCCTGGTTATTGGGCCGTTTCTGATGGTGACGCGGAACGATTTCATAGAAGAAGGCTTTCCGGGCTTGCAGCTGGAGAACACGCGGGACATTGCCGCAGAGGCAAAGACGCTGGTGTACGTAGAGCCGCGGCGCGTATCGTCTATGGCGGATATGCTGTTTGTGGTAGCGGCTTACTCCGAACAGCGGGACATCGAGGATATAAAGCTTCTGGAACAGTCCGGCGCGCGGTACAACGAGATATTTAAGACGATAGAGGATATCAAGACGGGAGCGCGTCCGCCGGAATACCCGATTGAAACGGAGAAAAGGCTGCAGCGGTACATCGCAGCGGGCGACAAGGCCGGCGCGCAGCGCGCGCTGAACGAGATCCTGGGCGCGATATTCTTTGCGGAAGGCGCGGATTTTGCCGCGATCAAAGCGCGGGTGACGGAGCTTTTGGTACTGCTCTCGCGGGCGGCGATCGACGGCGGCGCGGAGCCGGGGCGTATTTTTGGCCTCTCGCGCGACTTTATGACGGAGATTGCCCGCTTTGAGACGCTGGATGACTTGAACATATGGCTGTCGGGCATATTGAACAGCTTCACCAGCATGGTGTTTGCCGTGCCGGACACCAAGCATACGGATACCATACAAAAGGTGATGGAATACGTCAACGCCAACTACATGAAACGCATCACCTTGAACGACATATCCGAGCATGTATCGTTCAGCGTATCGTATCTGAGCCGGATATTCAAAGAGGAAAAAGGAATCAACCTGTCGTCGTACATCAACGAGGTACGCATCCGCAACGCCAAGACGCTGCTGCTGACGAGCGATATGCCGCTGTCGTCCATCACCTACTGCTGCGGGTTTGATGACCAAAGCTATTTCTCCAAAGTATTCAAAAAGCTTACCGGCACCACGCCGGGAAAATACCGCGAAAAGCGGGGCCTAATCTATAGAAAGACGGAGGAAGCAGAATAATGAGCATATTTGAAGAGATGAGTTCCTTTCTGCAGCAGGGCCGTGCGCCCAAGGTAAAGGAGCTGGTATCGCAGGCTCTGGAAAACGGCGAGGATCCCAAGCGTATTCTGGAAGAAGGCTTGCTGGCCGGCATGGCGGTTATCGGCGCCAAGTTTAAGAACAACGAAGTTTACGTGCCGGAGGTTTTGATCGCGGCGCGCGCGATGAACGCAGGCATGGAAGTTTTGAAGCCGGCGCTGGCGAGCGGCGACGTGAAGGCGATTGGCAAGGCGATACTGGGCACCGTGAAGGGTGACCTGCACGATATCGGCAAGAACCTCGTGAAAATAATGCTGGAAGGCAAGGGCATCGAGGTTATCGACCTTGGAACGGACGTGGCGCCGGAGAAGTTTATACAGGCCGCTATCGACAACGACGCGAAGATCGTGGCGTGCTCGGCGCTGCTGACCACGACGATGGGCGTGATGAAGGACGTGGTGGACAAGGCAGTAGAGATGGGCGTCCGCGACAAGGTTGCCATCATGGTGGGCGGCGCTCCGGTCACCGAGAACTTCAAGGATTCCATCGGCGCGGACTACTATGCACCCGATGCGGCTTCCGCTGCGGACGTTGCGTATGGAATACTGAGAGCATAAGGGCAAAGGTTTGGAATAGGTTCGAGCAATCGGAAAATCGTTGGGGCGGGTAGGTCGAAATGATGGCTATCCGCCTTTTGTGAATATGAGCGGTCGGGTATGTCAAGTCCAACGGCGCGTGGCTTAACGTTTTCTACCGTATTAGCTGCTTATCGTTTGGCAACTGTAGGTTTGTCAAACATATTAGACACTATAAGATGCAAGATAATCGATAGGTGAACGCCAACCGAGCGGGCGCATGGGTATCTTGTTTGAGCGGTATCGATAGATTTCAAGCTGGTGCTTGAAGTCGGCAAAGGAATAGAATTTTGCCTTTGAGTAGATGCCTTTGAGTAGAAGCGCTTCTGATCTTCACGATGGCTGCGCTCAACTTTGCCGTTATGCCTTGGAGTATAAGGCCGAATAAGCTTATGACGGATACCGAGTTTTTGTGCAGTTGTTTAAATAACGTTTGTAAATCATGCTTGGAGTGTGAAAAGCGGTTAGTAAACTCAGACCCATTGTCGGTTTGCACACACTCGATCGGGAATTTGAAGTACTGAACAATGTGTTTGAGGAAAACCTTAGAAGAATACGTGCTGTGTTCTTCAAAGGCTTCTATGTAGCGCAGCCTGGAGAATTCGTCAATAGCGGTATATTGATAGAAACGTTTGCCTTTTGCTTCGCCGACCAGACATGTGGAGGGTACGTATTTGACGTCAATTTGGACGCGCTGGCCGGGATAAAGCACAAGTTTAACGACCCCAATCTGGAAGCCGCGATACGTGAAGAGCTGGGCATTGAGGGCAGGGATATCACGACGGCGGATGCGCTTGGCGTGACGAAGCTGGATTTGAGCGGCAGAGACATAACCGATATCAGCGCTCTTTCAAATTTTAAGGAATTGACTGAACTTGATTTGGGATACAAGCAGGAAGATAAGGGCTAGAAGTTCAATCAAATCAGTGACATCAGAGTGCTGGCGGATTTAACCGATCTGACTGATTTAGATTTGAGTGGTAACAAAACCAGCGACATTAGCGTGTTAGCAGGCTTAACCAACCTGACCAGCTTGAATTTAGAAGAGAACAAAATCAATGAAATCAGCCAATTGGGGAATTTTATCAACATGACCAGTTTGGATTTGAGGCTGAACGAAATCGTTGATATTAGTGTTTTGGCGAAGTTGATCAATCTGACCGACTTAAGCTTAAGTAGCGGCTTTAGACCTCAAACGCCGATGGGCTATGGCATACTGGATTTGGATAGTTACATGAGTAATTTTATCAGCATCAGCGACATAAGCGTTCTGGCAGACTTAAAAACCTGACCAGTCTGGAGTTAAGCGGAAGCATTTTTCCTAGAAGCCCATTCAGTGATATTAGCGTTCTGGCGGGTTTAACTAACCTGAAAAGCTTGAATTTGGCTGGCAACAGTATTAGGGATATCAGCGCATTGGGCGGCTTAACCAACCTGACCAGCTTGGTATTGGATGGGACAAACATCAAAGATATCAGAGCTTTGGCGAATCTGACTAGCCTGACCAGTTTGGATTTGGGCGGAGGTTATGATATAGCGAGTCAACTCAAAGACATCAGCGCTCTGGCGGACTTAACCAACCTGACATTTTTACAATTCTACAGCATGGACAAAATCAGCGATATCAGCGTGCTTTCAAAGCTGACCAACTTGACCGGTTTGTGGATAACTAGTACCAGCGTCAAAGACATTAAAGCTCTGGCGGGGCTGACTAACCTGACCGAATTAAATTTGTCTTACAACAGCATAAGCGACATCAGCGCGTTGGCAGAACTGACCAAACTTACCCGTTTGGAGTTGAGCAACAACCCGATAGAAGATTATAGCCCGGTAGCGTCATATAATAATCAACTGGAATACAGCGATTTTTATATGTAATCTGTTCCTACTCTGCCTTGTCGGAACAACCAAGGGGTTATGCTACAGAAGTATTTGAGAAGCCTTTCGTTTTGCGGAAGGCTTTTTTATCAATAGTATTTCATTAGGAGAAGCCTCCAGTAAACACATAATACCGATTGTTTCTGTTCCGGTACTCTTTTTTGTCTGCTAATCTAAGGCGTTTTTGATACTGATGCTGCTTCTGAATAGTTCAGCCGGCTTGACAGTATGTGCAAGGGTGAATGGTCACGGGTTGACAGGGCAGGAACCGTATGCGATGATAAACCATATCAATAACAGCCGAGGAGAAGATATGGCGCTGAGAGAAATACGGACGATAGGCGATGAAGCGCTGCGAAAAAAATGCAAGCCTGTGCGTGAAGTGGACGATCGCGTGCGCATGCTGCTGCAGGATATTGAGGATACATTAAGGAGCGACGAAAACGGGGCGGGTCTGGCTGCGCCGCAGGTCGGCATATTGCGCCGCCTGATCGTGGTGAATACGCCGGACGGCAGCTACCGCAAGCTGGTGAATCCCGAAATCGCGGCGTCGGAGGGCGAGCACGAGGTGGTAGAGGGCTGCCTGAGCGTGCCGGGCCACTGGGGCAAGCTGATGCGGCCCGTGAAGGTGACGGTAAAGGCGCTGGACGAGAACGGAAAAGAAGTGACGATCGAGGCGGAGAACGACTACGCCAAGCTGTTTTGCCACGAGATCGACCATCTGGATGGCATACTGTTCATCGACAAGGTGACGGAGTTCATCGAGGACGATGAGGATTGGGACGAAGACGACGAAGATGATGATGTCGAGGACTGGGACGAGACGGACCAGGAAGACGAATGACAGCTTCCGTTAAAGGATAACGACGCCGGGGATTGCCCCGGCTTGATTTTTGGGCGAACTCGGATTGCCGGTTTCAACTTGGACAGCAGGAGAGGGGTTCAGGGCTGAGGACAGCGCCCTGCGGGTCTATTCGGCGCCGAACATGCGGCGCGCCATCTCCCGACCGGCTTTGGTGACGAAGTGTTTGCGGAAAAAGCGCAGGAAAGCTTCCTGCGAGAACTCGCCCTCGTCGCGGTTGACCAGGAAATCCGCTTCGACGATGATCTGGTAATCCAGCCCGTCGATGGCATTGTACGTATGGTGGTGAGCGATGATGTAGGCCACGCGCTCGGCAACAGCGTCGCTGGCGCCGCAGCGCTGGAGTATGGGCAGCGCGATGGCCGGGCCTTCCTTTTCCTGCAGCTTGCCGCCTGCCGAGCCGTATTTCTCCTCGCAGCGGCGGATGGCGATGTCGTGCAGCACGGCGGACAGCTCGACGACAGCCAGCGCATCGTCGGAGAGGCCCTCTGCTTCTGCGATGGCCCGTGCGAATCCCAGTACTTTGAGCGCATGATTGATGCGCCGGGTGTCGCTGCCGTTTACGGCAATCAGTTCCATGATGGCCTGACCGACCATGGCGTGTTCCTTTCTTATGCGCGTTATACGCGTTGATATTATGATACCAGAAGTATATAATTGTTGTCAGGGATAGGCAACATCCATATCTTTATCCGCTATTGAAGGCGTTTGTTTTGAATGGCCTCATGGAGCGCAGGGCTGCGGCAAATTAAGCCGGCTTTGGTGCACCGCATTGCCGCGGGGACGCTCACCGGATAAAAAACGGGGAAGCACGCGCGGCGCTTCCCGAAATTGGGTAGGGGGTTACCTTTCTGTGGGGCGGGGAAACCCCGCCATCTTCCTGCAGAATAGTGCATGACCTGTACCAAAAACGGGACAGGACTGATGAGCGCGGCATATTGTTTGGAAAACATATGCGGTCTTGAAAGACCGGTGCGGTGATGGTATAATAACAGCTTAATATACGAAGGAGTGTACCATGCATCTGCCGGAATTTCTGAAGGCACCCAGCGTTTGGCTGTATCTGTTTGTGTTTTTCGGAAAAATACTCGAGGTGGCGGTTTCCACCGTGCGCATCGTGCTGATTAACCGCGGCGAGCGCCTGAAGGGCTCCATCACCGGGTTTTTCGAGGTATCGTTGTGGCTGATCGTGACCGGGACGGTGCTGGCGGGCTTTCAGGAGGACCTGCTGCGCTGCCTGATATTCGCGGTGGCGTTTGCGCTGGGCAACTACGTGGGCTCGTGGATTGAAGCGAAGCTGGCGTTCGGGCTGTGCTCGATACAGGTGATCGTCAATAAGGATGCAGAATCCGACGCGCTGGTGCAGGCGTTGCGCGACAAGGGCTTTGCGGTGACGCTGCTGGAAGGCGAAGGCAAGGCGGGCAAGCGCGAGATACTGCTGCTGCACTTAAAGCGCAAGAGCATCCCGACGGCGATGTCGATGATAAAGGGCCGCCTTGAAAACGCGGTGATTACGGTAAACGATATACGGACGATTAACGGCGGGTTTATCAAGAAATGATTAAAAACGTGTGCGTGTACGCGTCCAGCAGCTCGCTGGTGGACCACGTGTATGTGAAAGCGGCGGCGGAGCTCGGGCGCGCCCTGGCACAGCGCGGCTGGGGGCTGGTGTTTGGCGCGGGCGCGGACGGGCTGATGGGCGCGGCGGCGGCGGGCGCGGCGGAAGTCGGCGGCGTGACGATCGGCGTGGTGCCCGAGAAGATGGACGTGGACGGCGTGGTGTATAATAGCTGCACCGAGTTTTATGTGACGCGCACGTTGCGCGAGCGCAAGGCGCTGATGGAGGACAAGGCGGATGCGTTTATCGCGCTGCCGGGCGGCTTCGGCACGTTTGAGGAGCTGCTGGAGATCATTGCGCTGCGGCAGCTGGGATATCATAAAAAGCCGGTGGCGATACTGAATGTAAACGGGTATTACGACGGGCTGATCGCGCAGTTCGACAGGGCGGTGGAGCAGCGGTTTTCTGCGCCCGGGGCGCTGTCGGTGTTCGGCGTGTTTGGCACGGTTAAGGAAACGCTGGATTATATCGAGACGTACCGGCCGACGGAATATGTCAAGAACAGGCTGTTTAAGTGATTTGCGGAGGGAATGAAAGTGAAAGCGATTGTGACGGTGACAGGGCGGGACAAAACGGGCATCATCGCGGGCGTGTCGGCCGCGCTGGCGGAGTGCGGCATAAATATTTTAGACATCAGCCAGACGGTACTGCAGGATTATTTTGCGATGATCATGCTGGTGGACCTTTCGAGCAGCGAGGTGTCGTTTAAGGACCTCTCCGAGAAGCTGACAGAGACGGGCCGGAATATGTGCATGGATATCCGCATCATGCGCGAGGAGATATTCGACGCGATGCACCGGATTTGATTGCCTGATAAAAAATAAGCGCCCCAGCAGCGGATTGTTCCCGTGCGGGGGCGTTTTTCATTTTTGAGAGGGGTCGTTCACCGCGCCGATGAAGGCGATGGCCCCGTCTTCCAGCGAATATATGGCGAAAACGAACGGACGGTTGGCGATAAATTCACGCTTCTCTTCTTCTGCCGGAGCCTCGCTGGCCGGCGCCTCCACCACGGTGACGGCGGCCGCTTCCGCGCCCAGCTCGTCTATGCGCACATAGCATTTGTGCAGCACGTTGGAGATAAACAACGGCTCGGCGTCTGTGATGCCCGAAAAGTCGGCACTTTCCTGGGAAAAGGCCTGCTCCATGCCCATGGCTGCGAGTGTTTCGTTAAGCGGCGTGAAGAATTCGAATTCGAACTTGGGCAGACTGATTTTGACCTCTTTGTCGTCTGCAGCGCTGTTCAAAGCGGATTTAAACATGGCGCCGTCTAAGGATGTAAGCAGGTCTTGAACCGAGGAGGATTCGACGGGCAGCAGAAACGCCATCGCGTATTTTCCTTCTTTCTCCTCTGCCTTGAACGCAAGCGTGATCATCGAGAACTGGTCGTTTTCGTAATACGGGACGTACCAGCTGCTGTGCATAAAGGGGACTGTGACGGCGGATGAAGGCATCGTGAACTCCTTATCAAATGTACTGTTCGCGTCGAAAGGACGCTCCCAGTCGCCCAGATAGTACAGCGCGTTGGTGATGATCATGCGCGTATCGGGGCTGGGCTCTTCCGAGAGTATGCTGTCGATTTTGCCGTGCGTCTTTTCCCTGGCCCATGCGTTGACATCTTTCATCGCGCCGGGGATGGCGAGCGGCTTTAAGTCCGCCATGTATTCCTCGGTGCACGTTTTGATATAATCTTCTCTGTATTCATAGTTGCTGAGCAGCCAGAGCGCGTTGGCAGCTTCCATGCCGCCGGTGTTGGCGCGCCACATCAGCGCTTTGCACGCCGCGGTGATCTGCTCGTCCGTAAGGCCCGAGAGGCCGAGCGCCTCGGTCATCTCCTCCTTGGTTTCGCCCTGTGCGCCGACTCGCGCCATGCACAGCGCCAAAGTGATGCTGACGGGAGACAGCGCGAAGTTTTCATCCTCTATGTAGAGCCGGGACGCCGCCGAGAGGCCGAAGCTGCCCATGCCGGAGACGAATTTGTCGTCCAGCGGCTCGATGGTTTGTTCGGTCAGCTTGCCCTCGCGGCTGACAAGACGGACAAATGCGGAGTGCGCGGAGGGTGTGTTGCCCGTGGGCGCCGCGCATCCGGAGAGTAACAATGCAGCCGCGAAAACCATGGCGATAAGTTTTCTGAGCATGACAGACTCCTCCAATTAGCGTTTTCCAATCAGACTGTTTTGACAATTAGACGAAACAGCCGGGACAAATGTTCCCCATAAAAAACGAGTTAAAATTTAGGTTATTGAATATTCGCAAAACGTGTAGTAATATGGTGTCGGTAGTATTGTAGTGCGGCAGGGTCTTTTTTGTTTGCCTGCATGATGAAGCATGGAAGGATGGTTTTGTTATGGCTGCTCAAATCATTATTTTTTGCGCCTATGTCGTTATACTCCTGCTGATCGCATACATTTCCCGCAGGAAAACCAAAACAACGGATGACTTTATGTTAGGCGGCCGTAAGGTGGGCGCCTGGATGACGGCGTTTGCATACGGCACGACGTATTTTTCCGCTGTGATTTTTATGGGGTACGCGGGCAAATACGGCTGGAACCTGGGGCTTTCCGCCACGTGGATCGGCATTGCCAACGCGGTGATCGGCACTTTCGTGGTGTGGCGGCTGCTGGCCAGGCCCACCAGGCACATGACGCACCGGCTGGATTCGTCCACGATGCCGGACTTCTTCATGAAGCGGTATAACTCGCCCGGCATGAAAATCGCGGCGGCGCTTATCATTTTTGTGTTCCTCGTTCCCTACTGCGCCAGCGTTTACCAGGGGCTGGGGTACTTCTTTGAAAGCGTATTTAAGCTTCCGTATGAATACTGCATGGTTGCGATGGCGGTGCTGACCGCAGTGTATCTGCTGGCAGGCGGGTATATCGCGACGGCGATGACGGATTTTGTTCAAGGCATCGTCATGATCGTCGGCGTGGTGGTGATGGTAGCGATGGTGGTGATGCGGCCCGAGGTGGGTGGAATCTCCGAGGGTCTGGCGAGGATAGCCGCGATACCCGAATTGGGGCCGGGGCTGGCGTCGCCGTTCGGTTCGCCGCAGAACGCCGTCCTGCTGATATCGCTGATACTGCTCACAAGCCTCGGCACCTGGGGCCTGCCGCAGATGGTGCATAAATTCTATGCCGTCCGGGACGACAAGGCCATCAGCCGCGGAACGGTGATATCCACGCTGTTTGCGCTGGTTATCGGCGGCGCGTCTTACTTTACGGGCGCGTTTGGCCGCCTGTTCCTGGCGGAAGCGCCCGAGAACCTGGATACGGTGATGCCGCAGGTTTTGAACGCAGCGCTGCCGCCTGCGATGCTGGGGCTGATACTTGTGCTGCTATTGGCCGCTTCGATGTCCACGCTGTCGTCGCTGGTTTTGGTATCGTCATCGTCCATAGCGCTGGATTTGGTGAAGGGCGTCTGGAAGAAAGACATTAAGGATAAGAGCGTAATGCTGCTGATGCGCGTGCTGTGCGGCGTGTTCGTGCTGGTGTCGCTGGTGATCGCGCTGCTGCAGCCCGCTGCCATTGTGACGCTGATGTCGTACTCATGGGGCGCGCTGTCAGGCTGCTTCCTGGCGCCGTTCCTGCTGGGCGTGCGCTGGAAGGGCATGACCAAGGCGGGCGCATGGGCCGGGATTATCACCGGCCTTGCAGTGGTGGTGCCGCTCATGGTGCTGGGTTCGATAGGCGGCGTACTCCCCGCATGGCTCAGCCCGCCTGCGATCGGCTCCATTGCGATGCTGCTGTCGCTGGCGGTGACGCCTGTGGTGAGCGTGGCCACCAAGAAGTTCGAAGCAGCGCATATCGAGAAGGTGTTCGGCGAAGCGCCGGAAAATGCCGAGGTCGCAAAAGCGCGGGCCGCGGAGGCTGAAGCGTAAGTGAATGGCGAAAAACCTATGGTTTTCCGCCAGTTTGCCGATTTTATGCAGTTCCTCATACCTCGAAACGCATAAAATCTACCGGGGTCCCCAAAAAGACGCAGGCTTTTTGGGGTGAACAAAGGTGTGGGCTGCGCGGGCAAAGCCCGTCTTGCCCACAAAAAAATATAGAGATTTTTAACAATAACAGGCCGGATTGAAGATCCGGCCTTGTTTTAAAATAAGCACTTTTCGTTATATCGTCATCGTCCAGCCGAATATGTCTTTCTCGCGGCCGTACTGGATGCCGATCAGCTTGTCGTACAGCTGGCTGGTGAGCTCGCCCATCTTTCCGCCATTAATGCGGATGGTCTTATCCTCCCATTTCATGCCGCCCACCGGGCTGATCACCGCAGCAGTGCCGGTGCCGAACACTTCCTCCAGGCCGCCCTTTTCATGCTCCTCGAATATGTCGGCGATGGCGAGGTGTTCTTCGCGCACGTTGACGCCGAATACTTCTTTTGCGAGGCGGATCACCGAATCGCGCGTGATGCCGGGCAGTATGGTGCCTTCCAGCGGCGCGGTGTAAAGCTCGCCGCGGATCTTGAAGAAGATGTTCATTGAGCCCACTTCTTCCACGTATTTGCGCTCTTTGCCGTCCAGCCACAGCACCTGCGAATAGCCCATCTTGTGCGCGAGCTCAGCGGCTACCAGGCTGGCAGCGTAGTTGCCGCCCGTCTTCGCGAAGCCCGTACCGCCCACCACCGAGCGCACGTATTCGTCTTCCACGTAAATATCCACCGGCTCCAGACCGGAAGTGTAATAAGCGCCCACCGGCGAGAGGATGATGTAGAAGATGTATTCCTCGCCCGCCTTGACGCCGAGGAACGGGTCCGTCGCGATGATTGTGGGGCGGATGTACAGCGACGTGCCTTCGGAGTGCGGCACCCAGTCCTGCTCGATGCGCAAAAGCTGCACCAGAGCGTCCAGCGCGAACTTTTCGTCGATCTCGGGAATGCACAGGCGCCTAGCGGACACGTTCATGCGCTTGAAATTGTCCCACGGGCGGAACAGCTTAATGCCGTCCGGCGTGCGGTACGCCTTGAGGCCTTCGAATATCGTCTGGCTATAATGGAACACCAGCGCCGCCGGCGACAGCGAGAAGTTCTCGTAGGGGCGGATTTCGGCATTATGCCAGCCGATGCCTGCTTTGTACTGTACGGTGAGCATATGGTCCGTAAACAGTTTGCCAAAGCCCAGCTTCGATTCGTCCTGCGGTTTCTGCTTCAAGCTTTCAGCCAGTTTTACTTTGATCTGCATAATGCCTTTCTCCTGTTTCAAAAATGAAAAACGGTTTAGTGTATTTTATACCTCTCGAACCGCATAGTCAACCCGAGGGGCTGCCGGGGCTTGCTGAATAGGGCATAATATGCGCCTGCCGTTATCATGCAAAGCTTTTGCGATAATTTGGGCTAAGCATCACCAGCCCGCCGCATATAGAACCTATGCAAATCATATCTTTACTGATATAATATCATCCAAATGAAAGAAGGAGCCACATCATGGGCATTTTGGAATCGATTGTTCTGGGGATCGTCCAGGGACTCACGGAATTTCTGCCCGTTTCCAGCAGTGGACATTTGGTATTGCTGCAGAACGTTTTTGGCTTTTCCGAGCCACAGCTGTTTTTTGATACCATGCTGCACCTGGGTACGCTGATTGCTGTGGTGGTCGTCATGTGGCAGAGCATACTGGACCTGTTCAGAAAGCCGATCCGGCTTTTATACCTCGTGATTGCGACGCTGCCGGCGATCATCGTGACGCTGCTGCTTAAGGACTTCATCGAGAGCACGTTTACCGGCAGGTACCTCGGCTACGGCTTCCTGCTGACGGCGGTGTTCCTCACGGGGGCGGAGCTGCTGTCCGCCCGGGTCCAAAAGCGCCGGAAGGTACAGGCGGGCGCGGCGCTGGGCATGGGCGTGATGCAGGCTGTTGCGCTGTTTCCGGGCGTTTCGCGCTCTGGCTCCACCATCGCGGGCGGGCTGGCCCTGAGCGTGGGCCGGCGGGAGGCTGCGGCGTTTTCCTTCCTGATGTCCCTCCCCGCGATTCTGGGCTCCGTGGTGCTGCAGGGATATGAGGTATTCAAGGAGCAGGCCTTGCCTGCCGACATACTGCCTACCGTGATCGGCACGGCGTGTGCCGCTGTGTCGGGATTTTTCGCCATCAAGTTCATGATTGCGCTGGTCTCAAAAAAGAAACTGTACGGTTTTGCCGTCTATGTGGCGGTGCTGGGGATTTGGGTATTGCTGGATCAGTACGTGTTTCACCTTATAAGCTGGGCATAATAATCGAAGCAAATCATATCACAAGAGGTTGCTGCCATGCTGGATTTTTCCTTTGAGCCGTACCGGCAGGAGATGATCGAGACGCTGAAGGAATTCATCAAAATCGAAAGCGTCAAAAGCGCCGGCCAGCCCAACATGCCTTACGGGAAGGGAATATTTGACGCGCTGATGTTCGTCCAGAGCACTGCGGAGCGCTTGGACCTGGATTGCGTCAACCTTTTTGGGCACATGGCGTATGTGGACTATGGGGAAGGCGAGGAGATGCTGGCCATACTCTCGCACATCGATGTGGTGCCCAAGGGTGAAGGCTGGACAGTGCCCGCGTTTGAAGGCGTGGAGAAGGACGGCCGCATTTACGGCCGCGGCGCGGTGGACAACAAAGGGCCTGCCATCGCCGCGCTGTATGCGCTGAAAGCCTTAAGCGACAACTGCGCGCAGCTCAACAAGAAGGTGCGGCTGATATTCGGTGCGGACGAGGAATCCGGCTGGGCGGATATGGACTTTTACAAGCAGCACGAGCCGTGGCCCGACATCGCGTTTTCCCCGGATGGCGAATATCCCGTGATCAACTCGGAGAAAGGTCTGCTGCACGTGCAGCTGAAGCTCTCAGCCGAGCCCAATACCGACGGCGTATACGTGAGCAGCATCAACGCGGGGACGCGCGTCAACGTGGTGCCCAACAAGGCGGATTGCACCATAAAAGCCCCGCTTCCCATCATACAGAAAAGCCTGGCGTCGTATGTGTGCCCCGTGGGCGCCGAGTTTTCCTGTGAGGACGCGGGAGACGGCCTGGTGCATATCGCGGTGACCGGCAAAAGCGCGCACGGTTCGCGGCCCGACCAGGGCGTCAACGCCGCGGCGGCGCTGATCGCTTACCTTGGGACGCTGCCGCTGTGCGCGGGCGAGATATCTCAGGGGATTTACGATATCGCGTCGAAAATCGGCGTGTATGTGCACGGCGAACCGCTGGGACTGGACGTGTCCGA
>JBMNOT010000025.1:0-15051 GCA_050943225.1 Christensenellales bacterium
TCATGCGAGGATTCCTTTCTCTCTGATGTAGTTCTTTTGCAATTACAACTTTATCAGATTTTGGAATCCTTGCTTTTTCTTTTCCCTTAACTGTTACACATCATTGTACAACCTACATATGGAAAAAATTTTGGCAGTTGTCTGTATATTAGCAGTTGCCTGTATAGACGTATTTCAACCGCTTCCGTGCAATATCCGCCAGCGCGTAAACCGTCTCCACTGGCGTCGCGGCGCCGTCCGCCATCCGGTAGCGCGGGAAGAAGCGCGAGATGTGCAGCGGGATATCCTTGCTGACGCCCGACAGCCATTCGGACAGATCTCGCATCTCATCCTCGCTGTCGTTGCAGCCCGGCACGATTAGCGTGGTCACCTCCACGTGGCATTCCTTTGCAGCGATGGCGATCGTCCGTTTCACCGGCTCGATGTGGCCGTGCAGCGTCCGATAGAAATCTTCCGTGAAGGCTTTGAGGTCAATGTTCATCGCGTCAATCAGCGGCAGCAGCGCGCGCAAAGGCTCTTCGTTGACGTAGCCGTTGGTCACCAGCACGTTTTTGAGGCCGTATTCATGGGCCAGTGCGGCGCAGTCCCGCACGTATTCGTAGCCCACCAGCGGCTCGTTGTAGGTATAGGCGATGCCGATATTGCGGGAGGTCTTCAGCGCCAGCGCCCGCTCTACCAGCTCCTCCGGCGAAACATAAACGATGCGCGCCCGCTCGCGGCTGCACATCGATATCTCATAGTTCTGGCAGAACGGGCAGCGCAGGTTGCACCCGAAGCTACCCACGGAGAGTATGGTGCTGCCCGGGTAAAATCGGTGCAGCGGCTTTTTTTCGATGGGATCCAGCGCCATGGAGGTAATCAGCCCGTAGTTGTCGCACACCACCGTGCCGGCCTGCGCGCTGCGGGCCCGGCAGAAACCGACCTGCCCTTCCTCCAGTTCGCAGCCCTGGGGGCAGATGCCGCACCTTATCTTCATTTGTGGCGCACCACCTCAAAACGCTCCATCGAGTACGATTCGTCCGGGCGGATGCCCGCTTTCTGCAGCGCGATATCCACCTGCTGCCTGACGGTATCCACGCCCTCCAGATTGGGCAGCAGCAAGCCGCGCCGGTGCCCTTTGCTCACGATCACGCCGTAACGCTTGGGGTCCAGCTCGTCCATCGACGATATAGGCTCAGGCTCGCTCAGCACGTCCACGCTGTATACCAGGTACGGAAGCTCTTCCTCTGTCACCGGGTCAAACCGAGGGTCTCCGGTGCCTGCGCTGACGGCATTGTTCATGATCTCTTCCGCGATGGAACCCGCCGTAGGCGATATCGTGCCGATGCAGCCGCGCAGCCGCCCGTCCTTCTTCAACGACACAAACACGCCCGCCCGCCGGGCTGTCATCTCTTCCGGCAAATCATCCGGCATCGCAGCCCTTTTGCCTGTCTTCACATACGTTTCCAGCGACAGTCGCGCCAGCTTCACATAGGCATCCTCGCCTGCCTTCACCGCCGCCAGCTCCGCGGCACGTTCCTCCTCATAGATCTGGCCGAAACGGCGGTTTTCATCCGGGCCGCCCACGGCATAACCGCACACCGCGTATCCCACGCCAAACGGCCCCTCGTAGCTGCGGAAATCCGGCGTCACCGCGCGGCCGTCCAGCGCCCCTGCCATCTCAATGAACGCGCGCAGCCCGCATTCGCCCGCTGCCTCGCAGAACGATTCGCCCATGCGCAGGAAGGCCATAAAATCGCCCGTCTTCATCGCGTCCGTTACCCGTTTGTCAAACTCCGGCCCCTCGGGCGCATAGCCGTAAGGCCCGTCCGCCTTCAGCCTGTGCGAAAGATCCCCGCTCGCCACAAACACAATGCGGCGGCCCAGCCTTTTTGCCGCCTGCGCCACCAGCTGGCCGAACCGATAGTGCACAATCAGCGGCTGTCCGGACAGCGACACGCGCACCAGCTTATAGTCCTTTATATGCTGCTCGATGAAATACAGCGGCACCAGCGTGCCGTGGTCCAGCGAGGCATCCTTCTCGCCCAGCGTCCCTGCCCTTAAGTCCGCCTCAAAGGCCAGGTCCGCGATCGCCTCCACCAGCTCCGTATCGTATTCCGTCTCCACCGACACCTGGGGTGCGCCGAAACGGGCAAAGCTCCCCCGGGCAGAAACCCCCGGCGATATGCGGATGTAGTCCGCATACATCACCGAATGCGGCGACGCCAGCACGATGGTATCCGGCTTCACTGCGGCAATTTGGCGCGACACGTACTGCATCGCCTCGATCGTTGTTGCGATTTCCCTCTCCTCTCCGCGGCCCACCGCAGGCACAATCAGCGGCGGGTGCGGCATAATGCACGCATATTCCACAGACATGTTCTATGCCCTCCTGTTTTCCCCCTTTTCCTCATTATACCACTTTGCCGCGACAAACACACGGGGACAAACATCCCCGCCGCCTGTCAGATAGCCAAAATGAAAAAGCCTCACTCCAGACTGCTCAAAAGTGAGGCTTTGAGTCTGTTGGCATTGCCGTCCTGTTACATCTGGCCGACTTTAAAGAAGGCGTCTTCCGGCACCGTGGAGGCGAGCATCACCTGCAGCTCCTCGTCGTTGTCCAGCAGGTCCAGCAGCACGTCCACCACCTGAGGGTCAAACTGCGTGCCCCTGCCCTGTATCAGCTGGCGGCGCGTCTCCTCCAGCGTGAGATGGCGGCGGTAATGGCGGTCGCTCATCATGGCATCAAACGCGTCAGCCACCGATATGATGCGCGCAAGCGGCTCTATCTGCTCTCCCTTAAGCCCGTCCGGATAGCCGCGGCCGTCCATGTGCTCGTGGTGGTGCCGCACGATGGGCACGATATCTGCGAACATCGACACCGCGGACAGTATCATGGCACCTTTGATGGGATGGCGCTTAACCTCCTCGTATTCTTCGGGGGTCAGCGTTTCGCTCTTGAGCAATATGTCGTCCGCCGTGCCGATCTTGCCGATGTCGTGGAACACGCCGGCGATGCGCAGCTTCTCCAGCTCCTCTTCCGGCAGCCCCATCCGCCTGCCTATTTTTGTGGCGTAGTAGGATACGCGGTCGGAATGGCCGCGCGTGTATTCGTCTTTAGCGTCCACCGTGAGGCGCAGCACTTCAATGGTGTCCATATAACGCACTTTAAGCTGCGCATAGGTGTTGCTCAGTTCCTCATTTTTAGTATTGACCAGCGAGTGCAGGAAAGCGTTGTTGATGGACGACGCCGCCTGCCGCGCGTATATCTGCAACAGCTTGATGCCTTCGTCCGTGTCGATACCGCTCACATAAATCGCGCCGATGGCCGAGTTGTTCTCGTCCCCCAAGGGGAATATCACGCCATCCGTGTGCTTGACGACCGCCATGTCAGTGCGCGCACGCCCGATGGCTTCCAGCAGCTGGTGGTCCAGCAGCTCCGGAAACGCATCAATATCGACATTGTACCGCCCGATACCCTTGAATATGCTTTTGCGGGCTTCGTCGCCCGGGGTCAATTCATTGCTCGGAATGTCGTCCACCAGTATGAAAGCATCTGCGCTGCCTGTCATCGGCAGCAATTGTTTCAATATCTCTTCCAGTATGCTGCCGATAGGCTGCAGCTGGTATATCTTGGGCACCGAGCCCAGTATGCTTTGCAGGCCGTCGCGGAACTGTTTGATGGTGCGCATCTGCGATATCGATTTGATGCCCGATTCGATGAGCAGCTGAAGCTGATCCAGCCGGTCGCTCTTCTCGCAGTAAGCCTGAATATCCAGCGACTTGATGGTGCTGATGGGCGGCGCCAGGTCCTTATGGCCGGTCAGCAGCAGTATGTAAAGCTCGGAGTTGGTCTTGCGTATCTCCTGCACCACTTCCTCGCCGTGGATGGGCTGCATGAAATAGTCCAGTATCAGCAGGTCGTAATGCTCGCGCTTCAGCTCTTCCAAAGCCTCCAGCGGGTTGGAAAAACACGCACACCAATAACCATTGCGATTCAGAAGGGCCTGAATGCTATCGAGTATGCCTTCCTCGTCGTCCACCACCATGATTTTATACTCTTTTGATAGCTCCAACCTCTGGTTCTTACGCAATTTGGTCATCCTCCGCGGTTGTTTCGGCCAGCAGCAAAGGCACTTGTATATAGAACTTGGTCCCCTGATCGGGGCTGGATTCAAACCACATATTGCCCCTGAACATCCCCTTGATGGTGCTGTACGACATATACAGCCCAAGGCCCGTTCCATACTTGCCCTTTGTCGTCACCATTTCCTTGAACAGGCGGTCCTTTATTTTCTCGTCTATCCCCTTGCCGAAGTCGCACACCGTGATAAGCAGCGTATTGCCCTCGCGGACCACCTTGAGAATAACTTCGCCGCCCTTGCCCTCGTACGCCTGAATGGCGTTGACGACGATATTGTCGAGCACCTGTACCATACTGTTCACATCTCCGCCGATGCGCAGGCTGGTATCCGCCTGAATTTCCTCACGGTAACGGCATTTGTTCTTGACGATCTCGTGCTGCATCAATATCTTGACGCGCTTGAGCATCTCGTCCAGGGTGAACCAGGTAAGGTCGGTATTGGCAAACGTCGTCGCCTGGTCCTTAACGGTTGAGATGATTTCGGACATATAGCTCATATGCAGCCTCATGCGGCCCAGCCATTTTTTCATCTCGCCCGCAATTTCGGCATGGTCTTCCGGTGTGACCTCCGGGTCTCCTATGGACGCCGCATATTCATCTACCAGCCATTCCACCTGGTCGATGCCGCCCGCTACCGACATGATGGGCGTTTTTAAGTTGTGCGCAATGCCGCCGATCAGCTGCCCCAGCGACGCCAGGCGCTCGCGCTCCAGCAATATCGCCTGGTTTTCCTGTATCTTGAGCATATCCCTGATATGCTGGGTGATGTTCTTAAACAGCAGGATGACCGCAGTGCACCTGTCCCACTGGATAATGGGCGTAAATTCCACGGTATAATACTGCTTGGAGTCTCCCGCATCCACCTCGATATCCTTGACCAGCGTGGACTCGGCCTCGGCTGCGCTGAGGATAAGCTCTCTGTATTGGTCTGCGCTCAGGTTGGAACGGTCGGAACTCTTCAAAATTGTATAGAAATTTTCGCCGCGCTGCAAGCCGGTAATGTAATGGAAATTATCCACATAGGTCTTGTTGAACTCGATGATATTCATATCGGTATCCACCACGATAAAGCCATCGGAAATACGGTTAATAACGGTCTGCAGCGCGATGGGCGACACCTTGAGAAGATTAAACCGGAACATCGCGAGCAGGTAGAGCAGCAGCATAAACGTAAAACCGATGGGGGTGGAATACACGTCAAAACCCGGAACGCCCAGCGTATAACAGATGTTCGGCACCGTGGGAATGATGGTGCCGATAATGATAAGCAGCGCCTGTATCGAGAAAAGCCCGCGGTTTTTGATCGCCACATAGCACATGTAGATGAAACCGATGGTCAGGCAGATATACGAATAAACCGCATGGAAATAAAAATATGCGCCAAATATATTGGGCTCTCCTACTTTCCCGTATTCCAGATAAAACAGGTGGTGGTAATCGTTGGTCCAGGCCATCACCTGGGTGATCAGCGGCACAATACAGAGCAACAGATACGGCTTGCTCACATTCTTGCCCGAATAAGCCCGCGCCAGAAGAATCAGGCTTACCGGAACCATACTAATACCAATATAGGTAATGTTTTCCCAGAATACTACCATATTCTGGTTGTCGGCAGAGAGGCCGCGGGCCAGCACGCTACCCGACCATATGAACAATTCCACAATGATCAGGATAAATACATAATGGAGCTGTTTTTTATTTTCCAGCAATAACGTGTAGACAAACATGACGATGAGCATCAGGAATGTCACACATATTGCGTAAAACCCAAGACCCATCAGCTCTCTGTTCTCCTTTCAGCCCGCTCCGCTTCGATGACGCTCATAAAGCGGCTTATGTACGCCTCATCGATCACGGACCATTCAACCCCCACTTTCCTCAACCTGCGGCCGGTCAGCTCCGCCGCCACGGTAATAGCCGGCGGCCTGTAACCCGGGTTGAGCTCCTCCATCAGCCCGGTCAGTACATCCAGACGGCCCTGTCGCGACAACTCGCTGAGTTCCGCTGCAAACTTCCGGTCGGACACCACCCGGATGCGCCGGCCGCAAGCTTCCAGCAGGTTCACCAATTCGCCGCCTGTCAGCAGGTTGGTGTTGTACACATTGTATATCGGTAAAATATCGTCAGAGATTAGCGAAAGCTCAACAATTGCGCGCGCGCACACGTCCGCAGGCGTCATTTCCACCTGCATGGCCAGCATGCGAAGCGGGATGCACCCCAGAGTACACAGCGCCTTTAACCGGTTGGCGAAGGCGTTCCTCTCGGGCCGCAACTGGAACCGTCCGTCCGTGGTTGCCGTCAGAATGCCCACGCGGAAAATGCGCGCGTTAAGCCCGCCGGCCATCGCGTCCAGCACACGCCCTTCGGCGAGGAACTTGCTGCGCACATAGTCGTTGTCGGCGTAGTTCTGCCCGATATCATAGCTGCGCTCGTCGAATACCACCTTTTTCCCCGAACCGTCGGCAAGCGCCGTGCCTGCGACACTAGTCGTCGATATATGCAGCAGCGCGGCGCCCAGTTCCTCTGCCAGCTGGACGGCGTGCTCCGTCCCGCTCACATTGACGCGGTCAAACATCTCGGCATGGCCCACATGGTCGGTCACCGCCGCACAGTGGATGAGGGTATCCACTCCCTCCAGCGCACGCCTAGCCCTTGGCCCAAGTCCGAAGCCCTCCAGAGCGATATCCCCGCACAACACCGATATCCGGCTGCTGGGCACAACACCCTGCCCAAAATAGTACGCCATCACGTCATAGAAACGCCGCTGAGCCGTCGCGTCGTTCTGACCGCGCACCAGGCAGTGCACGCGCACATCCGGCAGCCGGAGCAGCTCCGCCGCCAGCAGCGCGCCCAGATAGCCGGTCGCGCCCGTCAGCAGTATGTTTTTCATCTTCGGCGGCTTCAGATGCGGGTAGTCGGGCACCGCCGATATCCTCTTTTCCGCGTTTTCGGCAAGCTGTACAGAGGCAGCGCCGCCCGTATTGAGGCTCGCGCATACGCCGCGCAGCGTCTGCTTCTCGTAGAACGTGCGCGTGCTGACGGACCATCCGTACTGCAGTATCGCCGCCTGCACCTTGATGACACCCAGCGAATCGCCGCCCAGATCAAAGAAATTGGATTCCGGCCCGATGTCAGCCACGCCCAGCACGCGGGACCATACGCGCGCCATCTTCTTTTCCACAGCGCTCATGACGCCTTGATCGCCGCGCGCCGCCGGCCGCATCCTCTCCGGCTCGGGCAGCGCCTTGCGGTCCACCTTGCCGTTCAGCGTGGTGGGCAGCGCCGGCATCGCGACAAAGAACGTGGGCACCATATAGGAGGGCAGCTTTTTGGCCAGATGCTCGCGCAGCGCTTCCTCGCTTACCGGTTCGCTAACGACATAATAGCCGCATAGGTACTTGGCCGCTCCCTCGCCCCAGTCTTTAACCACCGCTTCTTCAATGCCTTTATACTGCCGCATCGCCGCTTCTATCTCGCCCAGCTCAATGCGGTGGCCGCGTATCTTGATCTGATGGTCAATACGGCCGCACATCTTGATATCGCCGTCTTCCAGGAAAACGCAGACGTCGCCTGTTTTATACATCGTATGCCCCGGCCAGAACGGGTCGGGCAAAAATGCTTTGCGGTTCAGCTCTTCGCGGTTGAGATATCCCGCTGCAACGCCGACTCCGCTAATATAGCCTTCGCCCAGCACGCCCACCGGCACAGGCTTGCGGTTCTTGTCCAGCACATACATGCGCATGTTGCATATAGGCCGGCCGATGGTGACCTGGCTGGCATGCGTCAGGTCCGCAAACGACGAATACACCGTCGCTTCGGTGGGCCCATAGGCATTGATGATACGCGCCTTGGTGTATTTCTTCAGCAGGCGCAGCAGTGATTCCGGAATGGGCTCGCCGCCCAGCATGATTTTCTCAAGCCGGGCCAGCGTCTCACGGAATACCGAGCTCTCCATCATCACGCGCATGCGGGTCGGTGTGAATTGGATAAACTTTACGTCGTGCTTTTCGATGAGCGCGGCCAATAGATGCGGCTGCCGCATCTCTTCCTCGGTACACAGCACCAGCGTACTGCCGTACATCAGCGGCAGCAACGCGTCGCAAACGAATATATCGAAGGAAACGGTGGTTACAGATGCGCTGGTCTGCGCAGGGTCGTAATCCACCACATCCTTGACGCCTTCATAGAAATTCAGCAAGCCCCTCCGGTGCAGCACAACGCCTTTGGGCAAACCGGTGGAACCCGACGTATAGATCACATAAATGGTATCGTCGGGCCTGTCGACAGGCGGCAGGTTATGAGACGGGCCGCTGTCCGGCACGTCTTTGATATGCAGCATCTCGCCCTTAAACGGTACATCCACCGAACCGTCCGTCAGCAAAATCTTCGCGCCGCTGTCCGACAGCATAAACGCCAGCCGATCCTCCGGATACGCCGCATCCAGCGGCAGGTAAGCGCCGCCCGCCTTTACTACGCCGAATAGCGCGGCCATCAGGTCGGTGCAGCGCCGCATGCACAGCGCCACCACCGTATTGCGGCCTACGCCCTTTTGCCGCAGCGTCCAGGCAAAGCGGTTTGCCCGTTCGTTTAGCTCTTTAAACGTGAGAGAGACGCCTTCGGCTATCACTGCCGTCTTGTTCGGGAACCTCTCGACAATCTCTTCGAAAATGGATTGGATGGTGCGCTCCCTGTCCAGCGGGCGGTCCGTCTGGTTGAACCCCTGGGTGACCTGCCACAGCTCCTGCTGTGTGAGCATCGTCACATCCTTGATGGGCTTGTCCGGCTCAGCCGTCAGCATCTCGGCCAACCGGCAGAAATGCGTTGCCATGCGCTCGATGCGCGCTTTTTTAAACAGCCGCGTGTTGTACTCAAACCAGCAGGACAGGCCGTCTTTTTCCAGTATCTCCAGAGTCAGATCCAGCTTGGAGACACCGGGGTCAAACGGATACGGCTTTGCGCCGGGTATCGGCAAGGCTGTCTCTCCCCTCAGCTGGTTCAGCATGACATCAAACACCGGATTGCGCGACAGGTCGCGCGGCAGCCTGAGGTCTGCCACGATCTGCTCGAGCGGGTAATCGGCGTTGCCCAGAGCCGCGAACACGTTTCGCGACAAATCCCTGAAGAACTCGGAGAAGCTGCGTTCCCCGCGCGGGTAATTGCGCAGCGGCACCGTGTTGATGAACACGCCCACCATGTCCTGCAGCTCCGGTCGTGTGCGGCCTGCCACGGGCGTGCCCACGATGATATCCTCCTGCCCGGTATAGCGCGACAGCAGCACGTTAAACACCGCCAGCACCGCCATGAACAGCGTGCCGCCGTGCTGCGCCGCAAATGTACGCAGCGCCTCCGTGGCCTCAGGCGGCAGATTAAAGCCGTAGCGCGCGCCTTCAAAGCGCTGCTGAGGCGGCCTCGGCTTATCGGTATACAGGTTCAGCACCGGCAGCTCACCGGAAAGTTCCGCCTTCCAGAACTCGCGCTGGCGCTCCAGCATACCCTCGTCCACCGACTCGCGCTGCCAAACAGCGTAATCCTTATACTGCAGAGCCACGGGCGGCAGCGTTTTGCCCTCGTACAGCGCCGACAGCTCTTCCACCAGCACCTGCACCGAGCGTGCATCGCAGACGCTGTGGTGCGTATCAATGTACAGCAGCCGTTTTGTACCGGTGTCGATTAGCGCCGCCCGTATCAGCGGGGCCTGTCCCATATCAAAAGGCCGTACCAGAGATTTGAGCACAGTTTTCAAACGTCGCGGCTCACAGGAGATCTTCTCCAGCTTAAACGGCACCCATTTCTCCACGCGCTGGCACAGTTCATCGCCGCTCAGCACAAACCGGGTGCGTAGCGCATCATGCCGCTCGATTAAAGCTTCAAACGCCGCGGCCAACCGCCGCTCGTCCACTCCGTCGGGCAGAATAAACGCCGCCGGCATATTGTACGTGATAGCGTCTTCTCCCTGAGAAAGCACCCACATGCGCTGCTGCGCCGACGATACCGGGTAATACTCCCTGACGGGAACGGGCCGAATCGGCCGGTAAGCCTGCGCCTCCGCTGCGTCGATCATCGCCGCAAAATCCTTCAGCAGCGGCGAACGGTTCACATCTTCCAGGTTGATTTCCACCGAGAAGCGCAGCTGCACCTGCGCAAGCACGCGCACGATGCTCAGCGAATCGCCGCCGATGTCAAAGAAATTGTCGTTTCGCCCGATGGTCTTGACGTTCAGGACATTGCTCCAGATCTCCGCCAGCGCTATCTCCGTGGGCGTCTCCGGCGGTTCAAAATCGTCGATCAATGTCTCCCGCGCCTCCAGCGGGTCGGGCAGCCGCCTGCGGTCCACCTTGCCGCTGGTGTTAAAGGGCAGGCTGTCCACCGTCATAAACCAGGACGGCACCATGTAGGCGGGCAGGTCGCGCAAAAGATGCGCCTTCAGCTCGGCGCGCGGCGGCGGGTTTCCCACAAGGTACGCGCACAGGAACTTGTGCCCCTCCGCGTCCTCACGGGCAGCCACGGCACAGGCCGTCACACCCGGCACCTGCAGCAGGCGGCTTTCAATCTCCGCCAGCTCGATGCGGTAGCCGCGTATCTTAACCTGCTGGTCGATGCGCCCTAAAAACTCGATCTCGCCCAGCGGATACCAGCGCACCAGGTCACCCGTACGGTAGATTCTCTCGCCCGGCCGGAACGGGTCCGGCACGAAACGCTCTGCGGTCATGTCCGGCTTGCCGAGATAGCCGCGCGCCAGCCCCGGCCCGCCGATATGCAGCTCGCCCGGCACGCCGATAGGCACCGGGTTTCTGTACTTGTCCAGTATATAGGCCTTCACATTGTGCATCGGCCTGCCGATGTTGGGCGTTTTCGCGTTGGTCAGGTCGCTGATGGTGCAAATAATGGTGGCCTCGGTGGGCCCGTAATAGTCGCTGATGCGGGCGTCTGT
This sequence comes from Christensenellales bacterium, assembly GCA_050943225.1. Taxonomy (GTDB): domain Bacteria; phylum Bacillota; class Clostridia; order Christensenellales; family SZUA-584; genus SZUA-584. Next base: position 11,055 of record JBMNOT010000025.1, read on the forward strand.
CACCTGCTGTACCTGGGAAAGCAGCCGTTCGTTGACAACGTCGCCGCCCATACCCACTTCGCGGAAATTTCGCAGGCAGGACGCACCCTGCTTGTCGGCAAGTATTTGTTCCATGCGCCCGGGCGTCACCGCCATCATGTTGACCCCGGTCGATTTTATCAGCTTCACCAGATTGCGCGGTATCGCGAGCTCGTGCTCCTGGGCGAGCACTAGCGTATTGCCGCTCATCAGCGTGGGCAGAAGCTCCATCAAGCTGACGTCAAACGAAATGGACGACGAGCCCAGCATGCGTGCGCCGGGCCGGAAATCCCAGATGCGCAGCATCGAATACACGAAGTGCACGATGGACCGGTTTTCAATCTGCACGCCCTTGGGCTGGCCGGTGGATCCAGACGTGTATATGATATAAGCCAGGTTTTCCGGCTTGCAGTTTGTCTCGGGGCAGGGAGCCGGCTCCAGTTCAATGTCGGTGGGTATTACGATGATGCTTTCGTCCGCCATATGCCGGATTATCAGTTCGGGCGACACCAGCAGTACTTTGGCGCTGCTGTCTTTCAGTATGTATGCCACCCGTTCCGGAGGAATCTCCGAATCGATGGGCAGAAACGCGCCGCCGGATTTGCTCACCGCCAGCACGCAGACGGGATAGTCCAGCGTGCGCTTCAACAGCAGGCCCACAACGTCCTCAGGCCCTATGCCTTTGCTGCGCAGATACTGCGCCAGCGCGGACGAGCGCTCGTCCAGCTCGCGGTAAGTCATGGATTTACCGCCGCAGATGACCGCCGTCGCCTCCGGATCCATCTTCGCATAGGATTTTCTCCACAGATCCGCCAGCGTTTCCCCTTTGGGGAACATGGTCTCGGTGGCGTTAAACTGGTACACCACGCGCTCGTATTCGTCGTCCGACATCAAATCCAGCATATACAGCGGCGTGTCGGGGCGCAAAAGCGCGTCGCGGATGATGTTCATGAAGTGCGCGTGGATAAACTCGACCTCCCGGACGGAGAACAGCGACGTATGGTAATCGTAGTCCACCACAAAACGCCCTTCGTCCTCCCGGTCGTTCACATGAATAGCCAGCGACGGCTCCTGATAGCCGGGAAAATGCCAACGCCCTTCGTATGTAAAATCATCAGCGTTCTTCTCAAACGTGCCAATCTGGTAAGAAAGCGTTACGTCATACAGCGAATCCAGCCCCTTGTGCTTCTGCCTTAAGTCCTGCATCAGCAGGTTGTAGGGATATTTCTGGTGCTTCAACGCGGAAAACCAGCTGTTGGACACCTCCTGGACAAACTCGCTGAACAGCATGCTGTCCTCCACGCGCACGCGCATGGGCACCGTGCTGACAAACATGCCGAACATGGTCTTAGCGTGGTGCGAAGTGCGATTGGCCACCGGCGCGCCGATCACCAGATCCTTTTTTGTGGTGATGCGGTTGATATACACCGCCAGCGCCGATAGGAACAGCGAATAAATGGTGACGCCCGTTTTCTCGCAGTAATCACGAATCTGCTTGGACAGGCGCGGCCTTATCAGATACGTGCGGCGTTTGGCTTTCAGGCTGTAAGTATTTGTCTTTTTCTGTTTGATAACGGTGGGTTCGGGAAGCTCTTCAAACAGCTTGTTCCAGTAGTCCTTGTCGTACTGGAACCGGCTGGATTCCAGATAGGCTTTCTCTTCCTCGAGATATTGGAAATAAGAGCGTACGGCAGGGTGCCTGGGCTCCCGTCCGGCGAGCAGGTCCTGATAGATACCCATCAGGTGGTTACAGAACTTCACAATGGACAGCGCGTCGGAAATGATATGGTGGAACTTGGCGTAGATACCGCCTTCCTCTTCGCCAAGCCGCAGGAAAGCAAAATAGAAGAGGTTGCTGTCCAGCAGCGGCATGGGCGTCTGCGTCTGAACGCTGTCCCATTCATAAAGCTTTTCCACGCCGCGGTCAGTAAAATCGATCACGTCGATGGTCTGCGGCATGTATTCCACGACGTACTGGTACGGCACACCGTCTTTCTGGCCGATGCGGATGCGCAGCGACTCATAATCGCGCAGCATCACGTTGACCGCCTGCTCCAGCAGCGTGAAGTCCAGCCGGCCTTTGATTTTCAGCGTACCGGCGTTGTTCCACATGCCGGTTCCGGGATGCAGCATCTCCGCGTACCAGATACGCTGCTGCGGGTGAAGCAGGGCATATTGTGCGTTCTGCTGATTCATACTTTCTACCGCCGTTTCTTTGTTGTAATTACATGTTGCGCTATCAACCACACAGATTCATCTAAATTGACCCGGTTGCCGCATTCGGCCACCCCAGGACCTGCCCGTTTAGTACCAGCAAATACTATGGTTTTCTCACCTGCCCAGCGGGCGGGCAAGCTGCTCTTCGCTCACCATGACGATCTCCGGCCCGGCGCCGCCCTTCGCACATACCGCTGCCTGATACCCAGCGGCCGGCTGCATCAGCCAGAACGTACAGCCCGTGTCGGTGGCAATGCCGCTGCCCGACGGGCACACGGTAAACGATTTGAGCGGGATACCCAGCCCCTCGCCGGAATATTTGATATACGCTTCCTTGAGCGTCCATATTTGAAAGAACAGCGCCTGGCGGTCTTCGGCATCCCTGTACAGCCGGTACTCCGCCGCCGACATCACGCGCTCCGGCACGCCTTTTCCCACGGGGCGAACTTTCTCGATATCAGCGCCCACCGGCTCGTTATGCAGCGCGCACATCGCCATGCTCCCCGAATGGCTGATGCTGAAATGGATATCCGGCGCCGTAACAAGATACGGCTTGCCGCGCGCCATCAGAGAGAAATCCTGAGGCCGGGGCACGATATTGTAAACGGTGTTAAGCGCATAGCACAAAAGGCGGTGGGCAGTGAGGGCCAGCGCCCTGTCTGTTTCCCGCCGCATACGCTCTATGCGCCGCGCTTTATCCTCCCATAAGCCATCCGTCCACGCTCTGGCCAGCGCATACGGCGCAGCCGGGGCGAAAAACGCCTTCATGCTACCCGCTTTTCAAGATAGGCGACGATATCGCTGACCTTGGAGAGCTTGCGGATATCCTTCTCCGGCACAACGATATCAAATGCCACTTCAAACGCACAGACCAGCTCGACCAGGTCGAGCGAATTAATTTGGAGATCGCTGATCAGATCCGTCTCCGGAACGATTCTAATGTTGCCGCAGCCCACATTCTCTTCGATGATTTGCTTGACTTTTTCAAACATTGCTAGCGCCCTTTCCGAATATGACCTGATAACGTTTAATTTTTCTGGTTGTTGTCTTGGGGAACTCCGTATCCCGCAGCGCAAACAGGCGGATCTGCTTGAAGCTGGCCAACTGCTTGTTGACGGCATCGATCTCCTGCTGCAGCGCGCTGTGCAGCCTGCTGCCCAGTTCCTCTTTCTTGGCGGGATCGGGATAGATGATGGCCATCAGACGGTCGGACCCGTTTTCGTCGCCCGGCGCTTCCTTCACCATCACCTCGGCGATCAGCGGGCTCTGCTGCAGCAGGTTTTCGATCTCCACCGGCATGACGTTCTTGCCGTTCTTCAATACGATCATATCCTTTCTGCGCCCGGTGACATAGACAAAACCGGCCCTGTCCATATAACCGAGATCGCCGGTCTTATACCACTCGCCGTCAAACGCCTCAGCGGTACCCTTTTCATCGTCCAGATAGCCCAGGAACACGCTTTCACCGCGGACGAGTATCTGGCCGTCATTGTCAATTTTCACCTCGCAGCAGGGCAGCGGCACGCCCACCGATTTGTCTCGGCGCCATCCGATAAACTTGGCCGTGATAATGGGCGAGCATTCGGTCGCGCCGTAGCCGTGCAGTATCACCACGCCGTAGTCGCGGTAGGCTTTGATCAGCTTGTAGTTCATATACGCCCCGCCGCTCACCACCAGCCTGAGCCGCCCGCCGAAGGCTTCGCGGACCGGGCGCAGCAGCTTGTCCCGGATATTGATGCCAAATACCGCGGCCAGGTTGCAC
>JBMNOT010000026.1:0-14905 GCA_050943225.1 Christensenellales bacterium
CCTTGTCCACCGGCGGCAGCGCCACCGGGCCGGAGACCAGCGTCACGTCCGCGCCCGCGTGCACCGCGGCCTCCGCGATGGCATAGCCCATCTTGCCGGACGACCGGTTGGAGATGTAGCGCACCGGGTCTATCATCTCGCGCGTAGGGCCCGCGGAGACCAGCACGCGTATGCCGCGCATGTCCTCCCGCTGCGCCCAAACGGCGTGCATGTATTCCAATATCTCATCCGGCTCGCGCATGCGGCCCGCGCCCACGTCGCCGCAGGCGAGGTAGCCTTCGCCGGTATCCAACACATAAGCGCCGCGACGCCGGAGAACCTCCAGATTGCACTGCGTCGCGGGGTCGTGGTACATGGCCTCGTTCATCGCAGGCGCAAACACCACGGGGCAGCGCGCGGCGAGCAGCGTGGTGGTCAGCATGTCGTCCGCAAGACCCGCCGCCGCTTTGGCAATAAGATCCGCAGTGGCCGGCGCAACGACGATCATATCCGCCTTTTTCGCCAGCGCCACATGCTTGACATTGAATTCGCTTTTGCGGTCAAACGTATCGGAAAGAACGGGATTGCCGGACAGTGTTTCGAACGTGAGCGCCGATACAAAATGCAGCGCGCCTTTTGTCATCAGCACGTGCACGTCGTATCCCTGCTTCTTAAGGGCGCTCACCAGATATGCCGTTTTATACGCGGCAATGCCGCCTGACACGCCGACAACTACCGTTCTTGGCATTTAGGCTAAACGTCCTCCGGAATAATGTGTGTAATCTTATCCAGGTAAATCTCCTTGGCCGCCTGTGAAACGGGGTTCTCTTCCTTTTCTTCGGTCAGCGGCTCCGCACCGTCCACCAGCTGGCGCGCCCGCTTCGCGGTCTCCATCACCAGCGTGTAACGGCAATCCACTTTATCTTTCAGTTCACTGACTCCGGGATATAGCATTATTTAACGTCACTCCTTTCATTGCCTATTTTGCGGCGCTTAACGCTTAGCTTCTCCGCTATGAGGATGGCCTCGATTTTTTCCACGACGCGGTCCACCTCATCGTTGACGATGACAAAATCATATTTATCCATCAGGCTCATCTCGGCGTTCGCCTTGCCCAGCCGCTCACGGATCTTCTCCTCCGTTTCGGTGGCCCGACCCCGAATGCGCTTTTCCAGCTCCTCCATGGACGGCGGGATCAGGAAGATGAACACACCGTCCGGTGTGTTTTCCTTCACCTGCAGCGCACCCTGCACGTCGATCTCCAGCAGTACATCCTTGCCCTGGGCGAGAGTTTCCTCCACAAAGCCCCGCGGCGTTCCATAAAAGTTGGAGAAGACGTTGGCGTATTCCAGGAAGGCTCCCTCCGCGATGCGCTTCTCAAAATCCTCGCGATCGGTAAAGAAATAGTGTTTGCCATGCACTTCGCCGGCGCGTGGTTGCCGTGTGGTGCACGAAACGGACAGCGCAATTTCAGAATGCTTTTTCAAAAGCGCTTTGCACACCGTACCCTTGCCGGTGCCCGAAGGCCCGGAAAGCACGATCAGCAGGCCTTTTTCCATGCGCTATTCCTCGGTATCGTCGTCCTTGTCGGACAGGCGGTGCGCCACAGTTTCCGGCTGCACGGCGGACAGGATGACGTGGTCGCTGTCGGTGATGATGACAGCGCGCGTACGGCGACCGTATGTGGCGTCCACCAGGTTGCCTTTCTGGCGCGCTTCCTGAATGATGCGTTTAATCGGCGCCGATTCGGGCGATACAATGGCGATCAGCCGGTTGGCGGAAACGATGTTGCCAAATCCGATATTGATCAGTTTGATGCTGCTCATGGAACCCCTCCTCGCGTTACTCAATATTCTGAACCTGTTCACGGATTTTTTCAACCACGCTTTTGCCCGCGATTACAGCGTTCGTTATCGTCATATCGCCGGATTTGGAACCAATGGTGTTAAGCTCTCTGTTCATCTCCTGCACAATAAAATCCAGCTTACGCCCAACAGCGCCCTCTTCCATCATGGTGTTTCGGAACTGGCTGATGTGCGCCGCCAACCGCACCGTTTCCTCGCTGATATCCGCACGGTCGGCCATCAGAGCGACCTCGGTGGTAAACCGGGCTTCGTCGATATCTGTACCCGCCGTCAGCTCAGCGATGCGCTGGCGCAGCTTCTCCGCATACTCCGCGGGCACCAAATCCTTGCGGGATTCGATGACGGCCAGTATGTTCTGCAGCTCGTCCAGGCATGCAAGCAGGCTGGCTTTAAGCTCTTCGCCCTCGCGCAGGCGCATTTCGTCCAGAGACTCCAGCGCAAGGCTCAGCGCTTCCCGCACGATGTTTGTCAGCCGGTCCTCATCCTCCGCCGCTTCCTCGATCAGTATGACGTCGGGAATGCGGATCAGGTGAGACAGCGCAAGATCGTCTTCTACGCCCACCTCTTTGGCGGCCTGCCGCGCCGCGTGCAGGTATGACCGCATCAGACCGATGTCCGCGCGGGCCGTTTTGGCATCCGACGCGACGGCGCTGTAGCTTATGAACACATCCACATGGCCGCGGGAAAGTCTCTCCTTAATGCTCTTGCGTACCGCCTCCTCCGCGAACCCCAGTGCTCTCGGGATGCGGATGTTGAGATCCAGAAAACGGTGGTTGACCGTTTTTAATTCCAGTGTGACCTTTCTTCCATCCTGTTCCGCCTCGGCGCGGCCAAAGCCTGTCATGCTGCGCAAATTTTGTGTCCCCTTACCTTAAGTCATTCTGAATTTTGATTATAGCACAGAGCCTGCAAAAAAATAAACCTTTTCTTCGCCCTGCTTAAAAAAACAGCCTTTTTCACTGCTTTTCGCTGCCATAACAACAAACGGCAAAGGCCGACGCCCCGACCGCAGAACCCCGCGGGCAGGGCGCATATTAAATCCAATGGCAAAAGCGTTTTATGCTTTGTCCAGCTCTTCCTTCGCCAATGCGTTGACAATCTGCGGGTTGGCCTGGCCTTTCGTCGCTTTCATCACCTGGCCGACAAAGAACGTCAGCGCCTTTTGCTTGCCGCCTTTGTAATCGGCCAGCGGGCCGGGGTTGGCCTCGATGATGCTGCGCAGCAGCGCGCGCAGTTCGTCGGTGTCGTTTATCTGCGCGAACCTTTTGCGCTTGACGATATTCGCCGGGTTTTCGCCGGTGCGGAACGATTCCTCAAACACCGCCTTGCCCACAGTGGTGTTGATCTGGCCCGAATCTATCAGTTTGAGCGTCTCGACGAGATGTGCGGGTTTTGCCGGAATAGCGTCCGGCTCGATGCCGCTCTCGTTCAAAAGGCGCAGCACGTCCGACGTGATGAGGTTGCACACCTTCTTGGTCTCGTTGTACTCAGCAAGGCACGCTTCGAAGAAATCGGCAATGCCCTTCTCCGCGGTCAGCACGCCCGCGTCGTATTCCGAAAGGCCCAGTTCTTCGACATAACGCCGCTTTTTGGCATCCGGCAGTTCGGGCAGGATGGCCCGTATCTGCTCAATACGCTCGTCAGTGAGCGTAACGGGCACCAGATCGGGGTCGGGGAAATAGCGGTAATCGTGCGCCTCTTCCTTGCCGCGCATCGGGTAGCTCTTGCCCTTCACGTCGTCGAAGCGCCGCGTCTCCTGCAGTATAGTGTTGCCGTCTTCCAGCTCAGCGATCTGGCGCGCGCTCTCCGCCTCGATGGCGCGGTACACCGCCGAGAAGCTGTTGAGATTCTTCATCTCGGTGCGCGTGCCCAGTTTGTCGCTGCCCGCCTCGCGCACGGATATATTGACATCGCAGCGCAGCGAACCCTCCTGCATCTTGCAGTCCGACACGCCGGTGTATTTCATGATGCTCCGCAGTGTCTCCAGGAAAACGCGCGCTTCCTCGGCGCTGCGCAGATCCGGCTCCGTCACGATCTCAATGAGCGGCACGCCGCTGCGGTTATAGTCTACCGCTGTGCCCGCGCCCACGTCGTGCAGCAGCTTGCCCGCGTCTTCCTCCATGTGGATGCGCGTGATGCGGATGCGCCGGGTTTGGCCGCCCACTTCAATGTCCACATAGCCGTCCTTGCATATGGGCAGGTCGAACTGCGATATCTGGTAAGCTTTGGGCAGGTCGGGGTAGTAGTAGCCCTTGCGGTCCATCTTGGAGAAGTTGGCGATCTTGCAGTTCAAGGCGAGGCCCGCTTTGACGGCGTATTCCACCACCTTTTCGTTCAGCACGGGCAGCACGCCCGGCATACCTGTACACACGGGGCAGCAGTGGGTATTGGGCTCGCCGCCAAACTTGTTCTCGCAGCCGCAGAATATCTTAGTGGCTGTCGCGAGCTCCACATGAACTTCCAGCCCAATAACGGTTTCGTACTTCATCACTGCTCCCCTCCCACAAATGCCGGCTCCCCGAGCGGCAGAAACTCCTGCTCCAGCGCGTAAGCCGCGCGCAGCATCGCCGGCTCCCCACGCGGCCTGGCGATGAGCTGCAGCCCGATGGGCAGCCCCTGCGGACTCAAGCCGCACGGCAGCGACATCGCTGTCAGCCCCGCGATATTGACGGGCGAAGTGTAAATATCGGTAAGATACATCTGCATCGGGTCGCTCTTCTCCCTTATCCTAAACGCGGGTGCGGGCACCGTGGGCGAGAGTATGCAGTCGTATTTCTCAAACAGCGCGTCGAAGTCGCGCTTGATCAGCGTGCGCACCCTGAGCGCTTTTAGATAATACGCGTCGTAATAGCCGGAGGACAGCACGTAATTGCCCAGCATCATCCGGCGCTTCACTTCCACACCGAAACCTTCGTTACGCGTTTGAATGTACATGTCTACGATGCCGTCGTAATTCTTAGCGCGGTAACCGTACCTGACGCCGTCGTACCGCGACAGGTTGGATGTCGCCTCGGCGGACGAGATGATGTAGTACGCGGCCAGCGCGTAATCGAACGTGGGCAGCGAGGTCTCCTCCACCGTTGCGCCCAGTTTCTCAAACGCACGCGCCGCCTTCATAATGGCGTCTTTCACGTCCTTGTCCAGCCCCTCGCCAAAGTATTCCTTCGGCAGGCCTATTCTCATCCCCTTCACGCCGTCCTTTAAGCCCTGCGTGTAGTCGGGATGCGCGATGTTCATCGACGTGGAGTCGCGATGGTCGTGCCCGCAGATGACGTTCAGAGAAATGGCCGCATCCTCCACCGTGCGCGCTAACGGGCCAATCTGGTCCAGCGACGACGCAAAGGCCACCAGGCCGTAGCGTGACACCGCGCCGTACGTGGGCTTTATTCCCACCACGCCGCAGTAGGCCGCAGGCTGGCGGATGCTGCCGCCCGTGTCCGATCCCAGCGCCATCGGCGCGTACATCGCAGACACTGCCGCAGCGCTGCCGCCCGACGAACCTCCCGGCACGCGGCTTAAATCCCAGGGGTTGGCCGTTATCGCGAACGCGCTGTATTCCGTAGACGAGCCCATCGCGAATTCGTCCAGGTTGGATTTAGCCAACGTGATGACGCCCTGCTTCTTGAAGAGTTCAATCACGTGCGCGTCATACGGCGGCACGAAATTCTGCAGCATTTTAGAGGAGCACGTTGTGGGGATGCCCTCCGTGCAGATGTTGTCCTTCACCACGACGGGGATGCCGTCCAGCGCGCTTTTCGCCTCACCTTTGGCGCGGCGTGCGTCCGACTCGGCCGCCTGCTCTAGCGCGGTTTTATGGCACACGCAGTTAAGCGCGCGCATTTTGGACTCCTTTTCGTCAATCCTATTAAGCAGAGCCTGCGTCAGCTCCACCGAAGATATTTCCTTTTTCTCCAGCGCGTCAATGGCCTGCGCCAGCGTCAACTCATATGCTTTCAATCTGTCACCTCATTCCACGACCCGCGGGACGATAAAGCAGCCGTTCTCGCGCTCCGGCGCTCCCGCCGTCAGTTTGTCGTTGTCCATGCTGGGCTGAACAATATCCGCGCGCAACACGTTTTCGATGCCCTGTATGTGCGCCGTGGGCTCAACGCCGCTAGTGTCCAGCTCATTGAGCCGCTGTGCCGCCCTCAGTATGGCCTCCAGGTCCTGCTGGAATTTTTGTTTTTCCTCATCCGAAAAGGACAGGTGCGACAGCATCGCAATCTTTTCAACTTCCGAAATGGATACCTGCATGCATTCTCCTCCGTTATGTTCAGGATGTTCAGGCGCCGGGGTCGTAGATATAGGTTGCGAAAAACCCGCTGTTCCCTTCGCCTATATATTTGATGAAATACAGCCTGCCTCCACCGGCCGCCATTTCCGGCGTGCTGGAAAGCGCAGCCAGTTTGGGCGCATAGCCGGCAGCCGGGTCGCACACGTACAGCGCGTACGGATAGCCGTCCACAGCCTGCGCCCCCGCGTCTTCCGTATAATAGACCTTTCCGTCGCTTCCGAAACAGAAAACGTCGATCCGGGCATCCGTGACGATGATATCCGTACTGTCCGCCTCGATGTCGTAGATCTTAAGGTCGGTGGTCACGTGGTCTTCGGCATCGGCTTTGGTGTCGAGTATCAGCAGCTTTTTGGCATCGGGCGAAACTTTAACGTCCACGCCGGTGCCCATCTCGTAGCGCAAGCCGCCGATCTCGTACACCTTTTGCACTTCGAAGTCCGCAAAGAATACGCGGTTGCCGGACACAGCCAGATTCCCTTCCGCGCCGGGCCGCTCTTCAATGCCGCCAATCTTGAAACTGCCGTCTTCGGCGAACTCGCAGACATGCAGCTGCATGTTCTCGTTGCCCGACATCGCGTACAGCGTATCTTCTTCGCCCGACCAGGCAAAGGACGAAGTCTGGCTGCCCAAGCCCTCTTCACCCATATTGTAAAGCATGCCCGCAGCGAAATCATACACGTACAGCACGCGGTTTTCAATGGATATGTCCAGCACCGCGAGATAACGCCCGCTGGCAGAATAGACAGCCGAGGCGATGGAATAGAAATCGGGCGTATCCACGCTCTGGATGCGGCCGCTGATGTCCATCGTCCAAATTTTTTCCGTCGACAGATAAGCTTCCTGCCCCGCGGCGGAACCGGCCGGCTGATAAACGCGGGAGAAGGCAATTATGCCGTCCGGCGACGTCGCGAGGTAGCGGCCGTTGTTGAGCAGCACCGACGTGGAAAGCAACGCGCCGTCTTTGAGCAACACGCCCTGCTCCTCCGCCAGCGAATAATCGATATCCGCGGCGTACTCGGGCAGCGCCCCCGCTTCCAGATAGATCACCGAAACCGTTTTGCCCGGCAGTTCCTGAGCCAGCCGCTTAGACACCTGCTGCTGGTAGGCCTCCGCCGCTGCCTGCGTCGGAAAAGCCTGCGATATCAGCAGCTTGTTCTGGCCGTCGGTGCACAGCACCGGCGTCATATCGATGTCCTCAGGCCATACGCCCTCCTGGTGCTCGTAGAATGCGTCCACCACGCAGTAATGCCCGGCAGTGCCCGTCTGAACACCCGGCGTCAGCGTGATTATCAGGCTGCCTTCGTCTTCCGTGACGCTGTACTGTGCCTCGCGAGCCAGCTGAACGTATATGACCAGCGAGTCGTCATACGCGGGCACTTCGCGGAACAGCCCGGTAACCAGCCCGTTCAAGTTCCACGAGGTCTGCTCGTAGTCCCAGAAGCTGATGCCGTCCAGCGTAATCTTCAGCCTGTACGGCTGGCTGAGCGTCGTGATCTCATAGGCAGGCAGCCGCATGAGCCTGGACTCGGGATACCCCGCCTTGCGGCTGCCGGATATCAGCGAGAGCGTCAACACAGTCTGGCTGTCGTCTGAAACTATATCGACAGCTTTCAGGTTGATATTGTCGGCAGGCTTTGCCGTACCGCCGGTGACCGAACGGGGCGCTCCCGAACAGCCGGTCAGCGCGAGCAGCAAAACCAGCGCCAATATGCACAATATCGCTCTAGATATATTCCACTTCCTTATCATGCGAACAGCTTCGCCGCATATTGCGACGCCTTTGCTTTGATTTCTTCCTCATCGCCGAACATAATCCGGCCGTCCTGATAGATGATATCGCCGCTCACCATCGTGAGCACAACGTCAGAATCGCTTCCGCTGTAAACCAGATGGTTGAGCAGGTTAGCGCGCGGGCACCAGCGCACGCCGTCGGTGCGGATGACGATCAGATCCGCCTGCTTGCCGGCTTCCAGGCTGCCTATCAGATGCGACATCCCCAAAGCGGCAGCGCCGCCCATCGTCACGATGCGCACCGCCGTTTTAGCGGGTATCAGCGACGGGTCCTGGCAGACGCCTTTCTGCAGTAGCGCCGTCAGCGTCATCTCCTCCATCATGGAGAGGTTGTTGTTGCTGGCCGCGCCGTCCGTCGCGCAGCTGACGTTCACGCCGCGCCGCAGCATCTCCGCCACGCGCGGCACGCCGCTGCCCAGCTTCAAGTTACTGCCCGGGCAGCTTAATACGCTGACGCCGTATTTCGCCATGATGTCCATGTCGTCGTCGGACACATGCACGCAGTGCGCCGCCATCACCGGCAGCTCCAGCACGCCAAGGCTTTGAAGCAGCCCTATCGGCGTTTTGCCGTGGCGCGCAAGGCAGTCCGCATGTTCCTGCTGCGTTTCGCTGATATGGACGTGGATGCGCGCATTATGCTTTGCGGCAAAATCGCGCACCTTGCCGAACATCTTGGGGCTTACGGTATATTCCGCATGCGGCCCGATCGCCGCCGTGATGCGGCGCTCACCCTTTACCAAATCGAAAAACTCCTCGGCATTCTTCAGCCGCGCGTCGCCGCCGCCATCGACGTCCAGCACCGCCGCTGCGATCAGCGCGCGCAGCCCCGCATCGCGCGCAGCTTTGGCGATCTCGGCGTTAAAATTGTACATATCCGAAAAGCATGTGACGCCCGCCGCCGCAAACTCGCACATCGCCAGCATGCTGCCCCAATACACGGCTTCTTCGGTCAGCTTCGCCTCCGCCGGCCAGATGTGGTTCTGCAGCCAGTCCATCAGCGCAAGGTCGTCGGCGTAGCCTCGCATCATCGTCATCGGCACATGCGTGTGCGTGTTGACAAAGCCCGGCATGATGATGCCGCCCCGAGCGTCAATCACCCTGTCGGCTTTTACCTGCGGCGCGTTTTCTTCCGGCCCTGCGTAGGCTATGGTGTCGTTCTCCACCAGCACGCAGCCTTCGCTGCAGGTGTCGCTGGCGTCTACCGTAATCAGATAGCCGTTTTTGATGAGCGTTTTCATGGCTTCTCCCCATAAAGATATTCAAGCTGCGCATCCGTCAGCGAATCGATGCGGATGCCCATGGAATCCAGCTTGAGCTGCGCCGCATACCTGCTGAACTCCGCCGGGACGTTGTATACCCGGTTCTCCAGCTTGCCGCGGTTCTGCGCAAGATATTTCAATGACAGCGCCTGAATCGCAAAGCTTAAGTCCATAATCTCGGCGGGATGCCCGTCGCCCGACGCCAGGTTGACCAGGCGGCCTTCCGCGATCAGGTAGAGCGTTTTGCCGCCCACCTCATATGCCATGATGTTCTCGCGCGCCTCGTAGCATCTTTCCGCCATCGCGGCGAGGCTCTTCGTATCAATTTCTACGTTGAAATGGCCGGCGTTGGTCAGTATCGCCCCGTCCTTCATTAAAGTGAAATGGCGCGAAGAAACGACGTCGCTGCAGCCGGTCACCGTCACGAATATATCGCCCCTGCCCGCCGCCTCGTCCATCGACATCACGTCGTACCCGTCCATCAAGGCTTCAATCGCCCGTATCGGGTCCACCTCGGTGACGATCACGCGCGCGCCCAGACCTTTGGCCCGCATGGCCACGCCTTTGCCGCACCAGCCGTATCCTGACACCACCACCGTTTTGCCGGCAATCACCAGGTTTGTGGTGCGCATGATGCCGTCCCACACCGACTGGCCGGTGCCGTAACGGTTGTCGAACAGGTGCTTGGCATCCGCGTCGTTGACGGCGATCACCGGATACCCGAGCTTGCCCGCCTTTTCCCGGGCGCGCAATCGCAACAGGCCGGTAGTCGTCTCTTCGCTCGCACCGAACACGCCGGGCAGCTTGTCCTTATCCCGCGTGTGCAACGCTTCGGAAAGGTCGGCGCCGTCGTCCAGTACCAGGTGCGGACCGTGCGCCAGCGCCAACGATATATGCCTGTCGTATTCCTCGGCAGTCGCGCCGTGCCACGCGAACACTTCCATGCCGCCCGCGGCAAGAGCCGCCGCGATGTCGTCCTTGGTGGACAGTGGGTTGGAGCCGGTCACCGCCATCTGCGCGCCGCCAGCCTGCAGCACGCGGCACAGATAAGCCGTCTTGGCCTCCAGGTGGATGGACACCGATACGCGCAGCCCGGCAAGCGGCTTCTCGCGCTCGAATTCGCGGTGCAGCGCCGACAGCACCGGCATGTGCTTTTGGGCCCACCTGATCTTGACTTCGCCCTGTTTGGAAAACCCCAGGTTCCGGATCTCGCTCATAGCTCATACTCCCGTACGATTTGCTTCAAATATTCCGAAAAGCTTTCTTTGAGGTCCTCACGTTCCAGCGCGAACTCCACCGTGGCTTTCAAAAAGCCCAGCTTGTCGCCCACGTCGTAGCGCTTGCCTTCAAACTCAAAAGCGTAAATATCCTGCATGCCGCCCAGCGTGTTAAGCGCATCGGTCAGCTGTATCTCGCCGTTTTTGCCCGGCTCTTGCTTCTCCAGTATGCGGAAAATCTCCGGCGTGATGATATACCGCCCCATGATCGCGAGGTTGGAGGGCGCTTCCTCCAGCGACGGCTTTTCCACCAGCCCCGCCACTTTATGCAGGCGGCTGTCGCCATCGTGTTTTGCGGGCTTAATAATGCCGTATTTGTGCACTTCGCTGTTATCCACGCGCTGCACGCCGATAACCGGGCTGCCGCACGCCTCGTATACCTGCATCAGCTGACCGATGGCCGGCATCTGGGCGTGCACAATATCGTCGCCCAGCAGCACCGCGAAAGGCTCGTTGCCCACGAAAGCCTGCGCACGGCTGATCGCGTGCCCCAGCCCTTTAGCCTCTTTCTGGCGCACGTAAAACACGTCCACAAGATGCGAGATGTCCTCCACCATGGACAATAGCTCGGTGTTGCCTTTGCGTTTCAGCTCGGATTCCAGCTCATAGGATTTGTCGAAATGGTCTTCAATATTGCGCTTGCCGCGTCCGGAGATAATAAGAATGCTCTCGATACCGGCGCTGATGGCTTCTTCCACGATGTACTGAATGGTGGGCTTGTCCACAATGGGCAGCATTTCCTTGGGCTGTGCCTTGGTGGCCGGCAAAAACCGCGTTCCCAGGCCCGCCGCCGGTATGACCGCTTTTCTAATCTTCATGTCGCTCCTCCGTTACGCCTGCTGGCGTTCCATCATACTATACGCCGTAGCCCTGTGCAAGCACGAAATGCCCGGCATCAGCCCGGAGGCCACCCGAAAGCCCGCCCTCCCAGCAGGTGGAAGTGCAAGTGATTCACCGTCTGGCCGCCGTCACGTCCGGTGTTGACCACCAGCCGAAAGCCGTTGTCAAGCCCCTTGGCGGCTGCCAGCTGCCTGGCTGTCCGAATGATATGCGCTGCCAGTTCGCAGTCTTCGTCTTCCAGCGCCGCAACGGATGCGATATGCTTTTTGGGTATAATCAGTATATGGGTGGGCGCCTTGGGATCGATGTCGTTAAACGCCAGCGCCTTATCATCCTCATATACTTTAGTCGACGGTATCTCATTGCGAACGATTTTACAGAACAGGCAGTTTTCCATAATAGCCTCCTTATTCTCCGCGGGCTACCGTGCCGCGCGACTCCCGCAGCGTCACCACCCGCATTTCATTGCTCTTGGCACAGGCCGCCACGCGCACGTAGCGTTCGGAATATCCCTCCATCAGCCCGGGATAGGCCTGCGATTCCTCTTCAAACAACACTTCAGCAGAAGTGCCCATCAGACTATCGATGTATTCCCTCTCCAGCCGCTCGCCCAGTTCAATGAGTTCCCCCGCACGCCGCCGCGCCACCGCCTTGGGCACTTTGGGTTTCATCTCATAAGCCTTTGTCCCCTCGCGCGCGGAATACGGGAACACATGGATGCGCGAAAAGCCGATGCGCTCCACAAACGCCAGGCTCTCCTGATGCTCCGCTTCCGTCTCCGCCGGGAAACCTGCAATCACATCGGTGGTGATGGCAGGCTTATCGAAATACCGGCGCAGCAGCGACACAAATTCCGCATACTGCTCCGGCGTGTACGGACGGTTCATGCGCTTTAGCACCGATTCCGAACCACTCTGCAGCGACAGGTGAAAATGCGGACAGAACCGGGCCGCGGACACCACCTGCTGCACGAACGCCTCATCCAGCACGCCCGGCTCCACGGAACCCAAACGGATACGCGGCCCCACGGCGTCCAGCGCCAGCACAACGTCGCCCAGGCCGCGGCCGTTATCATTATAGGATGCGATGTGGATGCCGGTCAAGACCAACTCCCGGACGCCGGCCTCGGCCAAAGCCTTTGCTTCAGTTATGATGTCGTCAAAAGAACGGGATCGGGAACGCCCCCGTACATAGGGAATGATGCAATAGCTGCAAAAACAGTTACAGCCCTCCTGTATCTTGCTGATACCGCGCGTCTTTTCGCCCGGCGCCGTAATCTGCATCGGCTCATAATCGTACCCTGCAAGGCCGTGCGTCGCATCGATGCGCACTTCGCCGCTGAGCAGCTGCTCCGCGATGTCCACAATGCGCGCCCGGTCGTCGGTGCCCACCACCGCGTCCACGCCATCCATCCGGAGCAGGGCTTCCGCCGATTTCTGCGCGAGGCAGCCCGCCACGATCACCTTGCCGCTGCGCGCGCCGCGCCGGATCATCGCGCGCGATTTCTTGTCCGCGACGGCAGTGACGGTGCAGGTGTTGACCACAACGATGTCAGCTTCTTCGCCGAATGGCACAACCGTATAGCCTCTTTGCTCGAAAAGCGACTGCATGTATGTGGAGTCGTATGCGTTGACCTTGCAGCCCAGCGTGTAAAAAGCGACCCTTTTCACCGGCGCATCTGTCCTTTTTCGTAGAATACGGCGGCAAGCACCGCAATGCCTGCCGTTTCGGTGCGCAGTATGCGCGGCCCCAGCGTAACGGTCACGCCTCCTGCGCTGCGCATCTTTTCGACTTCCGCCGCCTCGAAGCCGCCTTCCGAGCCGATCACGATGCCGATGTCTTTCGCATCGCCCTTCAGCGCGTCGGAAAGCGGCGTTGTCTGCTCCTCTTCCCAGCACACGATCAGGCTCTCATGCGTGCTCATACGCGCCACCGCGTCCTCAAAGCGCAGTATGTCGGAAACCTCGGGGATAATGCTGCGCCCGCACTGCTTGACGGCAGCCAGCGCCACACGCCGAAGGCGCGACGCGTCATCCGGCCTTTTCACGCAGCGCGCCGATATGAACGGCACAATGCCCACCGCCCCCAGCTCGACCGCCTTCTGGACGATCTCCTCCATTTTGGCGAGCTTGGGATAGGCCTGATACAGCGTTACTTTAACGGCGGGCTCAGCCTCGGTTGCCCGCCGCGACAGAATGTCCGCTTCAACAGCAGCTCCCACAGACGTAATGCGGCAGTCGTAATCCATGCCGCTGCCGTCGAACGCCACAAACATATCCCCCGGCTGCATGCGCAGCGCGTTTTTTATATGTTTTGCCTCGTCACCCGATATGACGAGCTTGTCCGCCCCAACATCGCGGCTGTCTACATAAAACCTCGGCATCAGAAGCGTTTCCTCGCGGCAACCGCACACCAGTCGTTCATGGACAATATCTCGATCACGTCCATACCGTTTTGCACCAGCGATGCAGTCACTTCTTCCAAACGTTCCTCAATGATGCCGCCGAGTATATAGACGCCGCCCTGCTTTATATAAGGCGCAATATCGCTATTCAGGCGGATCAGTATATCCGCCACGATATTGGCAAGTATGATGTCATACGGGCCGCCTTCCGCGCTGCTCAGCAGGTCGGACTGGCGCGTTTCCATGACGACGCCGTTGGCTGCGGCGTTCTCCGCGGCCACCCGCACGCTGACCGGGTCGTAGTCCAGCGCCAGCACGGAAGATGCGCCCAGCTTCATCGCCGCGATGCCCAGTATGCCGGAGCCTGTCCCCACATCCAACACGCGGCTGCCCGGTTGCACGTACTTCTGAAGCAGCATAAGGCACATGCGCGTGGACTCGTGGTCCCCCGTGCCGAAAGCCACGCCGGGGTCTATCTGCAGCACGATATCGTCCGCTTCAGCCGGATATTCTTCCCATGAAGGCTTGATGACAAACCGCCCCGCCGCTCGGAACGCCTTGAAGTTCCGGCGGAAATTCTCGTTCCAGTCGGTATCGGGCACCGTCTCAACGGACAGCTCCGGCGGCGTTTCCGGAAACATATCCCTGAGGCATGCATGCAGGGTTTCTGCCAGCGCGTCCGCCCCGTCCTCGACGAAATACGCGGAAACGGTTACGGCATCCGTCCCCGTTCCGGGCAGCGCATACTCGTCGCTCGCCGCTTCGGGCACGCTGCCGCCCTGCATTTCCACGCCGCCCACGCCCGCGTCCATCAGCACCGACGCGGCGATATCTGCGTTTTCTTCCGTTGTTTTAACGCTTATCTTCTTCCAGTTCATCTTAGCTGAAACGATCCATTTCTTTCTTCTTTTTTGCGGCCTTTTCAAATTCACGAAGCAGCGATTTCTGCTTCTCGGTCAGCTTTTCGGGCACCTCCATGCCCACACGGACGTACAGGCTGCCCTTGCGGGTGGAATGCAGGTGCGTGATGCCCTTGTCTTTCAGGCGGAACACGGTGCCGGGCTGCGTGCCCGCGCCTATCTTGAGCTTGGCGGCCCCGTCCAGCGTGGGCACAGAAATCTCCGCGCCCAGGGCGGCCTCCACAAACGACACCTTCATGTCGAGATAGAGGTCGTACCCGTCGCGCTTGAAGTATT
>JBMNOT010000253.1:0-2639 GCA_050943225.1 Christensenellales bacterium
CTCACTGCGGCGGACCTTAAGAGCTTTGGCATCGTTGACAACGTCATCCGCGAGCCGGAAAATTTCTCCCGCTTTAACATGGACGACAGCGTGGAGGACATTCGCCGGGTGATACGCGCGGCGCTGCGGCGGCTCACGCGCATACCGCCCGACAGGCTGGTGGAAAACCGGCACCAAAAATTCCTGAACATGAGGGGGCTGTAATTGTTAGCGCCAGTAGAGATAGCGGGCGTCGCCAGCTGCGTACCCGCAAGAGTTGTGACAAACCATGAGCTGGAGAAGCTGGTGGACACCAGCGACGAATGGATCAGTAAGCGCACCGGCATCAAAACGCGCCATATCGCCGTGGAGGAAACCGCTGTGGGCATGGCGGCGCAGGCCGCGGCGGAAGCGCTCGCGATGTCGGGTATCGAAAAAGACGACATCGGCCTCATCGTGGCGAGCACCATTTCGGGCGACAACTTAACGCCCGCTTTGGCAAGCTCGGTGCAAAGGACGCTGGATATACCGCACTGCGCCGCGATGGACATCTCCGCGGGCTGCACCGGCTTCGTGTACGCACTGGTGACCGCTGCATCGCTGATGGATACGCTGGGCGCAGGCAGCGCACTCGTGGTAGCCAGCGAGGTGATGTCCAAGTATATCGACTGGACGGACCGCACCACCTGCGTGCTGTTCGGCGACGGCGCGGGCGCTGTAGTGCTAAGGCGAAGCGAGAAGTCGCATATGCACTTTCCGGTGCTGAATGCCGTGCCGGATACCGACGACGCCATCGTGATAAAAAAGGAGGCGCGCAGTACGCCTTTCGGGCCGTCGGCGGACGGGCGCATGGAATATATCCGCATGAAAGGCTCCGAGGTGTTCACCTACGCTTCGGGCGTGATGGAAGACACGCTGCGCCGTCTTATGGAGCTGTGCGGAGATAGGCCGTACACCAAAATCATACCGCACCAGGCCAACGAGAAGATCATCGACTACGTGATGCGCACGATGCGGCTTGACAGAGAGCAGTTTTATATCAACATCGCCGAATACGCTAACACCTCTTCCGCGTCGATCTCCATCGCCATGGCGGACGCATACCAAGCCGGGTGGCTGATGCCGGGCGACAGGGTTGCCCTTGTCGGCTTCGGCTCGGGGCTCACAAGCGGGGGAGTGGTTATAGACTGGACAAT
The DNA here is from genome assembly GCA_050943225.1 of Christensenellales bacterium. GTDB lineage: Bacteria > Bacillota > Clostridia > Christensenellales > SZUA-584 > SZUA-584. The sequence continues at coordinate 1,176 of JBMNOT010000253.1, forward strand.
GCCAAATAAAAAGGAGAATTGACATGGAAGAACTCATCATCAAAAACCTGATGGAACAGCTGGATCTGAGCCGCGAGGAGATCACGCCGAACAGCCGGTTCGTGGAAGATTTCTCGATGGACTCGCTGGACATGGTGGAGATGCTCATCGACCTCGAAAAGCAGACGGGCATCAAAATCCCTAACGAGGATGTGAAGGACATCCACACTGTTGGCGAACTGGTGAAGTATCTGGAGGCCAAAAAGGGATGAAGTACGGCGGCACCATTTGCGCGCTGACGAAGACGGAATACCCGCTGATACAGGGCGGCATGGCGTGGGTTTCGGACGCGAGCCTCGCCGCCGCCGTATCGATGGCGGGGGGGCTCGGCGTCATCGCGGCGGGCAACGCGCCGCCCGACTGGGTGGAAACTCAGGTGAGGCTGCTGCGCGAGAAAACGGATAAGCCGTTTGGCCTGAACATCATGCTGCTGAGCCCGTACGCGGCGGAAGTCGCCCGGCTGGCTGCCGAGCTTAAGGTGCCGGTGGTGATATCGGGCGCGGGCAATCCGGACGCCTACATCAAAATGTGGAAAGAGGCGGGCTGCATCGTGGCACCGGTGGTGGCGAGCCGCGCGCTGGCGATGCTGATGGAACGCATGGGCGCGGACTTCGTGATCGCGGAGGGCTGCGAGGCAGGCGGGCACATCGGGGAGCTCACGTCCATGGTGCTGTGGCCCGACATCGTGCGCAGCGTCAGCATACCGGTGGTGGCGGCAGGCGGCATATTCGACGCGGACACCGTGGCGGCGGCGTTTTGCCTGGGCGCAAAGGGCGTGCAGGTGGGCACGCGGTTCATACTCGCGGAAGAGTGCAACGCGCACGCGGCCTACAAGGAGCGCATCATCAAGGCCAAGGACATCGACAGCAAGGTGACGGGCCGCGTCACAGGGCACCCGGTGCGGCTGCTGAAAAGCCCGCTGGTACGGGAAATGCAGCGCGTGGAGTTCGAGGAGAACGGCGCGGAAAAGATCGAGAAGCTGGGCGAAGGCTCGCTGATGCGCGCGGTGCTGCACGGCGACAGGGAGACCGGTTCGTTCATGGCAGGGCAGTGCGCCTGCATGCTGGATAAGGTTCAGCCTGCGGCGGACATCGTGCGGGAGCTTTTCGACACAGAGAGAATCCGGTCGGTGCTGACGGCGGCGGCCGGTTTACTGGAGGTAGGGATATGAAGACGGCATTTTTACCGGGCGTTGAGAGCTGGCGGAGGCACAATGTCAGCGGGTGCGCTGCCAGTGTGCGGAGCTGCGAGCTTGAGGTGCAGGAGGCAGATCAATGAGAACGGCATTTTTACCGGCGTTGAGAGCTGGCGGAAGCGCAATGCCAGCGGGTGCGCTGTCAGTGTGCGGAACTGCGCGCTTGAGGTGCAGGAGGCAGATCAATGAGAACGGCATTTTTATTCCCCGGGCGTTGAGAGCTGGCGGAG
>JBMNOT010000027.1:0-14803 GCA_050943225.1 Christensenellales bacterium
ACGACCTCGATGATCGTGCTGCTGAACAGCTGTATGCCCTGTTCCATAAAACCTCCGGCGATGCGCCCTGAAATGATACCCTGAAATAATACTAATAAATATGCCGATAAGAGCCGCGGATAGCCATCCGTTCAATTATAAATGTTTTCAAAAAACATGCCAACAAAAGGTTTTTGCGATCTGACCATTGCCCGGAAAATACTGAAAGGACCCGGCTGCCTAACCGAACATTCGGTGAATCTGTCCATATTTCCGGGGGAATAACACATACAAGCCCTTTTTTCCACATATATATGAATCAAATGTGAGAAAAGGGGGCTTTAGTCCATGAAGGAGTATATAGAAGACCGGGTGCTGCGCGTCGCGGCCTATGTGCTGGAAAATGGAGCAACTGTCAGGCAGGCGGCCAAAGCCTTTGGAACAAGCAAATCGACGGTCCATAAGGACTTGGCGGAGCGGCTGTATTCCATATCGCCGGCGACAGCACGGCAGGTTGCAAAGGTTCTGAAGAAGAACAAGGAAGAGCGCCATATACGGGGAGGAAACGCCACCCGCTTAAAGTATAAAAGCCAGCAATAAAAGCCAGCAATAAAAGCGCCGTGCAAACGGTGTTTTTTTATGGCTTTATGTGGGCAAGCCACGGTGCGGGCTGCGTTGCCTTGGCAGGGCGCGTGTTGTATAATAGGTTGACATGACCGGAAGTTTGGATAGAGGCAAAGGAGACGCGATGAGAAAGACGGAGATGACACTGGGTCTGATCGCCGGCATTGCCGGGTTGGTGCTGGCGGTGCTTTCGCTTTTGGGCGTCACGGAATACCTGCCGGGTACGCTGGCCAGGGCGGCGTATTCCGGCTACATACTGCTGGGCGCGAATGCGCTGGGCATTGTGGGCGCTCTTATTGTATTGAAATGCCACGTCGCCGGGTCTGTGCTGATGCTGGTCGCGACGGTAACGGTGATGGTGCTGGGGTTCCCGTGGCAGTCGATACCCGGGACTGTTTACATCATGGCGATCGTGCTGGCGATGGTGCCGGTGAAAGCCGATATCCAAAAGGCCGGGAAGGAGAACGCGAAATGAGCCGCGGCGGGTACTTAACCAGCATGGTGGGCGGCGTTTTGGCCTTAGTGTTTGCCATGCTGATGCTGCTGACCGGTTTTTGGTGGGCAGTGGGCGGCGATCTGGTGCGCTTTTTCGAGGAGCGGGGCGACCGCGTGGGCAGCATGTGGAAGCTGCTGGGCCGCTACCACGGCGTGGACGATTTCCCGCAGGAAGACCTCGGTGAATATGTGACGGAATACAAAGCAGCGCTCGAAAATACAACCTCAGAGGACCTTGAGGCGCTGGCGGACAAATACGATAGCGCGGCGTTCCGCGACATGGCGGCCATCGTCGCCAAGGTGGAGGCGCTGCGCATGCGGCTTATTATAGGAACGGTATTGAGCGTGCTCGCGGCTGTGGCGGCGCTGATCGGCGCGCAGGTGGCGAAGGTGCGCCTGAAAGCCGGCGCAATTACAATACTGTGCGCGTCGGTGCTGACGCTTGCATTCAGCCTGCTGGCGGGCTCGGTGCTGCCGATGGCGGCGGCTTCTTTGTTGCTGTTGATTGGCTCGCTGGTGCTGCTCAGTGGCGGCGAGGCGCAGAGCGGGCAGGAGCCCGGATGGGAGGAAGAGTGATGCTGAGGCATGCCGGGTTTATCTGCGGGTATGCCGGCGGCATACTGGCGCTGATCTGCGCGCTGCTGATGCTGTATACCGTGCCTGCGGGCATTGTGGATTCGGTGGTGCAGCAGATCGGCAGCGAGCTGGAAAACGAGCATATCATGGCGATGGGCGAGATGTTCTCCAGCGGCGGCTGGCCGTCCCTTTCTCGCGAGGCGTTTGAGGATTTTGCGTCGCGGGTGGCCGAGAACAGCAGACTGAAGCACAGCGTATTTAATCAGGCGGCGCTGTTCCTTTACTGCAACGAGCTTAACCTGGTGGTATCGGCGGCGCTTATCCTTATCAGCATCGTGGCGGCATTTGTAGCATTCTTCGGATCGCTGGCGTTTTACAAGCGGCCCATGGCGGCCGGTGCGATGATGCTGGTTTCTGCGCTGGTGCTGCTGATGTCCGCCATCTATACGGGTACGGCGATACCGACGGTGCTGGCCTGCCTGCTGCTGGCGGCGGGAGGAATCATCGCGTTTATACCGGAAAAAACGCCGGTGCCGTCGCATGCGGGGGTCCGGCCGTATGCGCCGCCCGATTTTCCCGAGGACGACGACTTCGCACCCACGCGGATGAACCGGGAGCGGGAAGCGCCGGCCGACAAAATCCGTGTGCGCGTCCGCCGGGACGACCACATCGATTAGAATAAAAATTGCCCGGTGATCCGGGCTTACTGTTTTTCCGCTCCTGACTGCGAGGCGGCGCAATCATCTTTTTATTCGGAGGGTATTATGATACTGGTGACGGGTGCCAGCGGGCATATCGGCAATGTGCTGGCCGCTTTGCTGTACCAAAACGGCTATCAGGACCTGCGGCTGATGGTACGGGGAACCAATACCGCGCACATCGAGCCGTATGCCAAAGAGATCGTGCGGGCGGATATCTGCGACGCGGACGCCGTGATGAAAGCGGTGGAGGGCTGCACGGACGTGTTTCACCTGGCGGCAGCGATTCAGCTGACCGGCGCGCACAAGCAGCGGCTCCATGACATCAACGTGGGCGGCACGCGCAACGTGGTGGACGCCTGCCTGGCGCACGGCGTGAAGCGTCTGGTGCATGTGTCCAGCATCCACGCGCTGGAGCAGGGAATCGGCTGCGCGGTGGACGAAGAAGTGGATGTATCCGGCTGTCAGCCGTCTGACGAATACGGGCGCACCAAAGTGCTGAGCACCCAGGCGGTGCTGAAAGCGTGCGAAAGAGGCCTCGACGCCGTGATCGTCTATCCCGCCGGCGTGATCGGACCGTTTGACTTCCGCGAGTCTTTTTCGGGCACCATGTTCAGAAAGTACATAACGTCGCGCAGCCCATTTCACTTTTACTTTGACGGCGGCTACGATTTTGTGGATGTGCGCGACGTGGCGGACGGCATATACCGGGCCTGGCAGTATGGCGAGAAGGGGCAGGGCTATATACTCGCCGGGGGCCGCTGCACGATCCGGGAAGCAATTGAAACGGTGGGTCGCAGCGCGGGCCGGAAGTTTAAGATGGTGCGCATGCCGCTTCCTGTCGTGCGCGCGGCTGCGGCGGTAGCGCCTGCGCTGTACGCGCTAATTGGCAGGGAGCCGATACTGACGCAGGACACGGTGGACATTCTGATATCCGGTTCGCAGATTTCCGACGCGAAAGCCCGGGAGCGGCTGGGCTATGCGCCGCGGCCGATTCCCGACTCCATCCGGGACGCGGTAAAGTGGCATATGGAGCAGCGCAAAGCTGTTTAATGGATGCGGCTGTTAATTTCGGATAGCTGAAACCCACATAAAAAAGAAAGAATAAACAACCAGGAGAATTCCTTGTGAATACGACTAAAAATATTGATCGAATCATAATCGCCGCCGGCTTTTTCATTTTCTTTGCCATCGGATTTTATTGTGCCTGCCATCTGGGAATGAACCATGCCCCCGATGAATATATGCGCTATGATTTATGCGAATACATCTATACACACAACAAGCTTCCTATCGGCAACGAGCCGGAACTGATTGATAACATCTGGGGATTTTCCTACGCATTTACCCCGTATCTGATACAGTGCCTGTCCGTAGTCTTTATGAAACTGGCCAGTCTGTTTAGCACAGAACCTGCCACGCTGTTAATCGCTGCCAGAATCCCGTCGGTATTGGCCTATGCGCTCGGCTTCGTTTTTGTCTATCGTATCGGCTGTGAACTCCTTAGCGACCGGCTTAAGAGCATACTGCTTGCCTGCATGATTTTTGGCATTCCGCAGGTATACTTTTTGGCAGGATATATCAATAACGACATCGTCATTTTAACGCAGTGCTGCGCCCTCGTACTCATCTGGATTCGCGGCTACAAATACACGTGGACCACGTCCCGCTGCATCTTGCTGGGCATTACCGTCGGTATTACGATGCTGACCTATTATAACGCGTACGTCTACATACTGCTCAGTGCCGTCGTCTTTATCTGGTGCATGTTTGCCAAAGAAAAAGTGTCCTTCCGGGAATTCGCAAAGAAGGCCGGCATCGCCGTCGGCGTGGCTTTACTGATTTCCGCATGGTATTTCATTCGCAACCTGATTATCTATGACGGCGACCTTTTGGGACTGAATGCACAAAGAATATGCGCCGAAATTCACGCCGGTGCACAGCGGCCGCAGGTCATTAACGGACCGAGCTCCGGACTTACCCCTTTTGCCTATTTCTGGGGCTCCGGCCTGTTTTCCGAAAACAACTGGTTCAAAACCACCACCAAAAGCCTACTCGGCATTTTCGGCTACATGAACTACCCGATTGCCGGCTGGATGTACAAGTTTTACATCGCTGTCATGGTCGCCGGCATTGCCTGCTTTCTGTACTTCTTTTTCTTCAAATATAAGGAGGCCAAAAAGCATAAATGCATGATGGCAGTGATTATTATCGCTTCCTTAGGGCTCACCTGGATATTATCGCTTTACTATTCCTGGTCAAGCGATTATCAGGCACAGGGGCGTTATGTCATTACGTCCTTAATTCCGATCTTCCTCTGTGCCTCCGTCGGCTACCGGTATGTAGTCGACCGGTTTTCAACAACCGCTATAAAAAGGAAGATTGCCATTGCCTTAGAGATTGCTTTTGGCCTTATATATATCGCGGTCAGTACACATGCCATTTTGTATTACTTAATTCCGTCGTGCTTCCTCGACCTGCCGATTTAATGATGACTGCTCTATGGTGCCAATTCCTGCCATGCGTGCGGCTGCGGCGGTGGCGCCGCTGTGCGCGCTGGCCGGCAGGGAGCCCATACTGACGCAGGACACGGGGAATCCGTTTATTGGATGAGCCGCTGTTAATTTACAGATTATTCACAGAGCAGCTTAATTTACAAGGGTATAATATAAGCATGGGAAGCATGATGCGTTCGTCAGTATTAAACCGCTATCATTTTAAGTAAAGTAAGGAGACGACCATCATGATTTTGGTAACAGGGGCGGGCGGCCATATCGGCAATGTGCTGGTAAAGCTGCTCTACAAAAAAGGACACAGGGACCTGCGCGTGTTTGTGCAGGAGAAAGAGGATATCTCGTATATCGAGCGCTACGCCAAAGAGGTGGTGCGGGGCGATATCCGCGACCCGTTTGCCGTATCGGCGGCAGTGCGCGGCTGCGACACGGTGTTCCATCTTGCGGGGCTGGTGCAGATTTCCGGCGTGCGCAAAAAGCTGGTATTTGACGTCAACGTGGGCGGCACGCGCAACGTGGTGCAGGCCTGCCTGGAGAAGGGCGTAAAAAGGCTGGTGCACGTGTCCAGCGTGCACGCGCTCAAAGAGCCGGAGGAAGGCTTTATCGACGAGACGCTGGATTCGGACTTCAACAACCTGCCGGGCGCATATGCCAAGTCCAAGGCGATGGGCACCTTTGAGGTGATGAACGCCATCCAGAAGGGTCTTGATGCGGTGATCGTGTTCCCAACCGGGGTGATCGGCCCGTATGATTTCCGTTCGTCGTACACCGGCAGCGCCATCAAGGGTTATATAGACGCCCGTAAGACGCAGTATTATTTTGACGGCAGGTATGACTTCGTGGACGTGCGCGACGTGGCGGACGGCATATACCGCGCGTGGAAATACGGCGAGAAGGGGCAGGGCTACATAATCTCGGGCAGCGTGTCCAGCCTGGAGGATATCATCAGGGCGGTGGAGCAGGCTACCGGGCGCGCGATTCCGCGCCGCAAAGTGCCGCGCGCGCTGGTGAAAGTCGCTGCATTGCTCGCGCCGGCGTATTACGCGATTGCGCGAAAGAAGCCGGTGCTGTCCAAATATTCCATAAACGTGCTGATGTCCAATTCCTGCATATCGTGCAGCAAGGCGCAAGAGAAGCTGGGCTACAGGCCGCGGCCGCTTGTTCGGACGATACGCGATATCGTGCGGTGGCAGCGCGCTTTGAAGGCGGTACAGAAAGCGTAGAAATTGCAAAAGAAATAGCCGTGAGATATCTCGACGGCTTCTTTTTTGTTCTATCACTAGGCCAGCGATTTTTGCTGCTCGGCCTTGACGATTTTTTCATGAGCGAGGCTGAGCATCAGCTTGATGCGGTTAAGCTGGTTGACTTCGCTGGCGCCCGGGTCGTAGTCGATGGCGACGATGTTGGCGTCCGGGTATTTTGCGCGTATCGGCTGAATCACGCCCTTGCCCACGATATGGTTGGGCAGGCACGCGAACGGCTGCACGCACACGATGCCGTCCGCGCCTTCGGCGATGAGCTCCGCCATCTCTCCGGTTAAGAACCAGCCTTCGCCCGTCTGGTTGCCGATGGATAAAAACTCGGAAGCGGCTTTGGCTTTCTCGGTGATGTAAGACGGCGGGGAGAACCGCCTGCTGTTTTTCAGCACCCTGCGCATCTGCTTGCGGTAGTTTTCGATGACGGATATCACGAAGTTGCCCGCGATTTTAGCCCATATGGACCGGCCCAGCTTCTCGTGCTTGAAGTTGGTGTTGTACGCGCAGTACAGCAAAAAGTCGATAAGGTCCGGCACCCGGACTTCCGCGCCTTCGTCCTCTAATACCTTGACGATCTGGTTGTTGGCGGTGGGATGGTATTTGACGAGTATTTCGCCCACCACGCCGATCACCGGCTTGCGCTCACTGGTGACCGGGATAGCTTCAAACGCGTCCACGATGTCCTGTATGCTGCGCTTGAAGCGCTTTAAGCTCAGATTCCGCAGGTTGTCCAGCGCGATCTCTTTCCATTTGTTCAGTACGGCTTCCGTTTCGCCGGGATTGGTTTCGTAGGGGCGGGTGGCCAGCAGCAGCCTGTTTAAAAGGTCGCCGTAGACCAGACCGCGCATCGCACGCCGGATCATTATCGGTGTGATTTTAAACCCGGGGTGTTTTTCCAGCCCTGCCGCGCTGAGCGATATGACGGGGATGTGACCGTAGCCGGCATCTTTCAGCGCCTTGCGGATGAAGCTGATGTAGTTGGACGCCCGGCAGCCGCCGCCCGTCTGCGTGATGATGCATGCGAGCTTGCTGGTGTCGTACCGGCCTGACTTGATGGCCTCAATCAGCTGGCCGGTGACCAGTATCGACGGGTAGCACGCGTCGTTGTTGACGTATTTTAAGCCCTCCTCCACTGCGGCGTGATCCACCGAGGGCAGTATCTTGAAACGGTAGCCCGAGGTTTCGAACGCGGCCTGCAGGAACTCGAAATGGATGGGCGACATCTGTGGCGACAGTATCGTGTAGTCCTTTCTCATAAACTTCTCGAACACGACTTTCTTATAAGCCACCGCTTTCTGGACGGCCGAGTCTTTCTTTTGCACCGCTTTCTGCACCACCGCGTCTTTTGTCTGGACCGCTTTCTGCACCACCGCGTTGGTTTTCTGCAGCACGGCGTCCTTAATGTCGTCCAGCACGCGGTGCTTTTTGCGGTCTGCCGCGGCCGCAGCCAGCGAGCGCAGCCGGATGCGGACAGCGCCGGTGTTGCTGATCTCGTCTATCTTGATCAGCGTGTAGATTTTGCCGTAGGCCTTGAGTATTTCATGCGTCTGGTCGGTGACCACGGCGTCCAGCCCGCAGCCGAACGAGTTGAGCTGCACCAGCTCCAGCCCTTCGGTACGGCCCGCGAGGTGCGCCGCCGAATAGATGCGCGTGTGGAACATCCACTGGTCCAGGACGCGCAGCGGCTGGTACTCGCCCAGATGCGCGACGCTCTGCTCGGTGAGCACCGCGAAGCCCAGCGACGTGATGATGGAGGATATGCCGTGGTTGATCTCCGGATCGATGTGGTACGGGCGCCCGCCCAGTATGATGGCCTGCATTTCGCCGCGGCGCACTTTGGCGAGTATCTTCTCGCCCTGGCGCCGGATATCGTTTTGAAACGCTATCTTTTCCTGCCACGCCAGCCGCGCCGCCCGGTACACCTCGCGCGCGGGTATATGGGGGAACTCTTCGGCCAGGCGTTTTGCCAGCGCCCTGGGCTTATCCATGGGCAAAAACGGCATCAGGAAATTAACGCCGTTCTCTTTGATCTCCGGCATATTATTCTTGATGTTTTCCGGATACGACGTGACGATGGGGCAGTTGTAGTTGTTGGCCGCCAGCTTTTGTTCCTTGGGCTCGTAGGGCACGCACGGGTAGAATATCGTCTTGACGCCGCTGTCGATAAGCAAGCGTACCGCGCCATGCGCGATTTTGGCCGGATAGCACAGCGACTCGGACGGTATGCTTTCGATGCCTGCCATGTAGACGGAGCGGGACGAGCGCGGCGACAACACCACGCGGTATCCCAGCTCGGTGAAAAACGTATGCCAGAACGGGTAGTCTTCGTATATGTTCAGCACGCGCGGTATTCCGATCTCGCCGCGCGGCGCGTTTTCCAGCGGTTTATATGAGAACAGGCGCTTGTAGGTGTAGTCGTACATGTCGGGCAGGCCGTTATGCTTCTCGGCATTCAGGCCGCCGCGCTCGCAGCGGTTGCCCGATATGAAACGCCGCCCGTCGCCGAAATGGCTGACGGTGAGGCGGCAGTTGTTCTCGCACCTGCCGCAGCGCGCCGACGTCTGCCGGATTTCCATCGCGTCCAGCTCTTTGCGCGTGAGTATAGAGGAAACGCTGTTTTCAGGCGCGCGTTCCCTGGCGATCAGCGCCGCACCGTATGCGCCCATCAGCCCGGCGATGGTGGGGCGTACCACTTCGCGGCCGGTTAGCAGCTCCAGCGCGCACAGCACCGCGTCGTTGAGGAAAGTGCCGCCCTGCACCACCACGCTTTTGCCGAGGTCTTCGGGCGACTTGAGCTTGATGACCTTGTACAGCGCGTTTTTGATGACGGAGTAGGACAGGCCGGCGGAGATGTCCCCCAATGCCGAGCCTTCCTTCTGCGCCTGGCGCACCTTGGAGTTCATGAACACCGTGCAGCGGCTGCCGAGGTCCACCGGGTGCCGCGCGAACAGCGCCTGCCGAGCAAAGCTCTCAATATCGCACTCCAGCGATGCGGCGAACGTTTCCAGGAAGGAGCCGCAGCCCGACGAGCACGCTTCGTTGAGCAGCACTTCGTCGATGACGCCGTCCCGGATGCGCATGCACTTCATGTCCTGCCCGCCGATGTCGAGAATAAAGTCCACGTCCGGCTTAAAGTAGCGCGCTGCCGTGTAATGCGCGACGGTCTCCACCTCGCTGGTGTCCAGCTTCATGGCTGCCTTGACGAGGTATTCGCCGTAACCGGTGGACGCCGCATAAGCGATATACGCCCCTTCAGGCAAACGGTCGTAAATGTCGGATATGATCTGGCGCACTATGTCCAGCGGACGGCCCTTGTTGGCGCCGTAGTGCGTGTAGACGATATGCCCGTCGGAGGAGAGCAGCACCGCCTTGGTGGTGGTGGAGCCCGCGTCGATGCCGAGATAGCACGGCCCCGAGGCCGTTTCGATGGGCCGTACCGGAACGCTGGCTTTTTTGTGCCGTGCGACAAACGCCGCGTATTCCGTTTCGCTTTCAAACAGCGGCGGCAGATACTCCGACGCGCTGTCCAGCGCCTGGCTGAGCTGCGTGCGCGCAAGCAGGGCGTCCAGATGGACGGGCTCGCCGCTGGCCATGATGGCCGCGCCCGCCGCGACGAACATCATTGCGTACGGCGTATCCATTACATCTTCGTCGCGCAGTTTAAGCGTGCTGATGAACCGTGCTTTGAGTGCGGGCAGAAAGTGAAGCGGGCCGCCTAAGAAGGCCACCTTGCCGCGTATCGGCCGGCCGCATGCAAGCCCGCTGATGGTCTGGTTGACAACAGCCTGCAGCACGGACGCCGCGATGTCCTCACGGGCAGCGCCCTCGTTGATGAGCGGCTGGATATCGCTCTTGGCGAACACGCCGCAGCGCGCGGCGATGTCGTAAACCTGCGTCGCTTTGGAGGCCAGAGCATCCAGGCCCGCTGCGTCCGTTTCCAAAAGGGCTGCCATCTGGTCGATAAAAGCGCCGGTGCCGCCCGCGCACGTGCCGTTCATGCGCTGCTCGGTACTGCCGGAAAAATACGTGATCTTGGCGTCTTCGCCGCCCAGCTCAATAGCGACATCGGTATCCGGAATGAACGTGCGCACGGCGCTGCTGGCAGCGATGACCTCCTGCACGAAGGGCAGATCAAGCCATTTGCTGACGGACAGGCCGCCCGAGCCGGTGACGCATGCGGTGAGCGTCACGTTGCCCAGCTGCGAATGAGCGCCCTCAAGCAGCGCGATTACCGCGTCGGCGATATCGCTGAAGTGCCGACGATAGTAATTGAATAAGATGTTTTTATTTTCGTCCAGCACGATGCATTTGACGGTGGTTGAGCCAACGTCTAGGCCCATGCGGCACTCTTTTGCGCTCATGTCGATACTCCGATGCATATCGTTATGAGCAAGTATACACCAGTCGGGCAAGGTTCGCAAATCGGTTCGAAAAATTTCACATATTGCATCCTGCTTGCGGTTATTATGTCGTATTATGCGAACGCTTGATATGGCGTAATTTATATGATATTATATAAAAACAATATATATATCCTGCAGTCATTCTTTGCAGATTTATAGCCGTGGGCATATCTTCATGCCAATTGCCCTGTCGGCGAGTAAAGCCGGTTTTCCGGTCTAGCTGCGTCGTCTGTACTCAGCGTTTTTTGTTTATTAGGCAGTATTGGTGGCGCCTCGGGAGCAGCCCGGGAGAAAAGAGAATATCTGCTTAATTTTCTTATCGCGTCGCGTCTTATGCAAAAGACGGCCTTGTGAATTAAGCGTACACAAAATAAGCTTAATTCACGCGACACGAGGCTTAAGGTTTTGTTTTCGTTTTTATCGGCGGAGTAATTTAACGCGGCCGTAAGTAGAATAGAGAAAAGGAGGAGGAGATAGTGATAATCAATATCGGTATTTTCGGGTTTGGTAAAACAGGCCGCGTGGTCGCACAGGAAGTCATGGAAGACAAATCATGCCATCTGTCCTGGGTGATCAGGAAATCGCACCGCAATGAAGGCGAATACGCCAGCTATCTTTGCGGGCTTGAATCAGAGCAGGGGAAGATTTTTTCCATAGACAGTATCGACCCTAAGGTGTTTTTTCGGGAACATCCGGTGGATGTCATTGTGGACTTTTCAATAAACAGCGTGGTTTCTTTCTATAAGCATGCCGCGGACACGGGAACACGCATTGTTTCCGCCATTTCGCATTACGAAAAAAATCAGCTGGAGCAGATCAAGGCGCTGGGCCGCCGCGTGGCTGTGCTCTATTCGCCCAACATCACGCTTGGCATCAACTTTTTGATCGAAGTTTCCAAAGTGCTGCAGCGCATCGCTCCCAATGCGGATATCGAGATCATCGAGGAGCATTTCAGGGATAAGCAGGGCGTGTCGGGCACGGCGCTGCGCATCGCGGAGGATTTGGGGCTGGACGTCAATAATCACGTCAACTCCATCCGCGTGGGAGGCATTGTGGGCAAGCACGAGGTGATATTCGGCCTGCCCAACCAGACGATTCGCATCATACATGAATCCATCAACCGCGGCGCGTTCGGCCAGGGCGCGATATTCGCCGCCAAATGGCTGATGAACAAGCCGCCGGGCGTGTATACCATGGAGGACGCCGTGATGCTGGACGTTGCCCGCAACCGGCGGGTATTTGGGATGGCGGAGTGACATGACTGCAGGGAACAAAAAAGCGGGCATTCAGCCCGCTTTTAATTTTACTGAAAACAGCAGGTATTCTGCCAAGTTAAACAAGGTCCTTTTTATAGCACCGCCTGCGCTTGTGCTGCTGCGCATCATAACTTTTCCAAAGGTCCTGGACGCGCTGATTGGTCTCCAGCTCGAGTGTCGATTCCGCAAACTTGATGCCTCTTTTCACCGCGGAGGCGGTAATTTCGTTGAGCAGCAGCGCCGCCAGGCCAGATTTCTGGTAATCCGGATGGACGGCGATGAGATACAGCTCCAGCTCTTTGGGGTGGCGGAGCGCATGAATGAGGTGCGCCCAGCCGAAGGGCAGCATATAACCCCCCGATTTTTTGAGGGCTTCCCCCAGAGAAGGCGCGGCCAGGCCGAAAGCCACCAGTTTGTCGTTGTCATCCAGAATAAACTTGGCGAAGTCCGGATTGAGCAGCGGCAAAAAGCGATTGGTGTATTCGTTGGCAATCCTTTCAGTGAAGGGGACCACACCGTAAAGATCCTTATAGCATTCGCTGAGCAGGTCGAACACCTGCCGGACGATGGGTTTGACGTCTTTCATGCGCTTTATGTTGAAGAAATGGACGCGGGAGCGCTGCATCACTTTTTCGGCCAGACGGCTGAGGCGCGCCAGGCGTTCGTCGCCCGGCTCAGGCGCCTGGATGCGGTATTCCACCCAGTCGATGTCCTTGACGTAGCCGTGCGCCTCGAAATGCCGGGGGTAATACGGGTAGTTGTATATCGTGACGGCGGAGCCCGTGCGGTCGAACCCTTTCACCAGCAGGCCTTCCTTGTCGAGGTCGGTAAAGCCCAGCGGCCCGTGCGCCTGCTCAAGGCCCAGCTCCTTCGCCCAGGATTCCACCGCACCGAACAGCGCGCCGGACACCTCCATGTCGTCGATAAAGTCCACCCGGGTGATCCGAATCTGCTTCTGGTTCCAGAGCTCGTTGGCCTTCCGGTTCACGATGGCGCCGATGCGCCCGACGATGTCGCCGTTTCTGTATGCCAGGAAAAACCGCGCGTCGCAGTATTCAAAAGCGCCGTTGGTTTCGGGAAAGTACATCTTGTATTCTTCGGATTTGAGCTCGGGCACATAGTACGGGACGTCTTTATATAGCGTGTCGGGAAAGCTAATATATTTTTTAACGTCGCGCTTCGTTCTGACCTCTTTGATCTCGACCATGGCGTATGCCCCCTGTATGATGATAGGTTTGATAACGGCAATCTGTTAGTCTGATTATACCAGAAGATGGAGAAATGTACAGCAGGGCGCAGGCGATTATCATACATATATTTTCTGAAACGGCATGCCATGTATAATATCTGAAAATCCGGATATAATCTTCACCAGCAACCGCTTTTTATGCTCCTTTATGCCGGCGCAGGCTTATGCGCAGACAAAATACCAGAGCCGCTGGGATTTGTCCCGCGGCTTTTGTATTTGCATTGCTGTTCGCAAATGGATTACCGACGAAACTCAGAGCAGCCTTTTTAAGTCTTCCATGCCTTTGGGGCGAATGGAGTTGGATCGATAGAGGCGTTTAATGATCAAATGGATCAGCAGCATGAGCAGGGCGGTTGCCAGCGTCTCCGGCAGCACGAAGCGCATGAGGCGGTAGCCCAGCGATACGTCGCGGCCCAGCATATAGGCGAGCAGTGCGGCGAGAAGCTCTTTGACAAAAAATGCGCTTGCCGCAAGCAGCTCGGGGATCAGCACCGGGTCGATGTAGTTGATGCGGCTTGCGGCGAAATAAAGGCCCATGCCCACCACGAAATAGGGCAGCGTGTAAAAACCGATGACGCTGCTGTACATGATGTCCAGCGCGAGTCCGCAGATAAAGCCGATGGCCGCGCCCACCCGGCTTTTCTCCAGCGCGGTGATGGACGCCATGGTGCAGATGATGAGGTCCGGCGCGATGCCCAGTATGCTGAGCCGGGGGAACACCACGCCGGTGAATATCAGGTTGACGATAACCGTCAGCACGAGAAACAGGTATCTCATTGCAGCGCCTTTTCCACGTCGATCAGCTGGCTGGTGATCACCATCACCTCTTCCAGGTGCTTAAAGTCTACCCAGGGCGTGACAACTGCCTCGTTGCGCATGCCGTCCGTGCTGGGCCGCACCTCGGTGACTTCGCCGATGGCGAGGCCTTTGGGGAATATGCCGGCCAGTCCTGACGTGATCACGGTGTCGCCGGGTATCAGGTCTGCATCCAGCGGCAGGTTGCCCATTACCAGCTGGGCCTCGTCGACGTCGGTGCCCGCCGTGCCGGTCAGTATGCCGTAGTCGCGCGTGCGCTCCACAATGCCGGAAACGCCGCTGGAGGTGTCGATGATAGCCATCACGCGGCACCAGGTGGCGCCTACGTCCACAACGCGGCCCACCAGGCCGTCCCCGTTGACCACCGGCATATCGACCTTGATGCCGTCCGACAAACCGACGTCCAGCAGGAATATGTTGAACCAGTGCCCCGGCGCGTTGCTGCCGATGACGCGGGCCGTGACAAATTCAAGATTCAGCGATCTGGCGTCGAAGTTCAGCAGTTTGCTCAGCCGCTCGTTTTCCGCCTTGATTTCGTTGTATTCCGCAAGCTGGGCTTTGAACTCGGCTATCTGGGCTTTGAGTTCAAGATTTTCCGTCTGCAGGTCGGTGCTGGCGAACATGCGGTCAAAAAAGTCGCCAATGGCGTCTGTGGCCGAGTAAAGCGCGCGCTGAACAGGCGCAAACAGGCTACCGGCGAAGCTTTCTGCACCTGACATGTTGTTTTCGCCCGCTGTGATGATCATGACCACCAGCAATATGATGACCACAATGATGGTGATGACCAGCGGACGGTTACGCAAAAACTGCATATTCTCTCCTTAAATACGGCATTTAAGCGCAGGCGTATTATAACATAAATGAGGCAGATATGAAACACGCGCCGCCGATTTTACAATTTGGTCATCACCGGCTGCGGCCCTTTGCCTTGCGCTTTG
>JBMNOT010000254.1:0-2615 GCA_050943225.1 Christensenellales bacterium
TTGGTAAGGGAGCGTTTCCCGCAGGTGGGCGAGATCATGATCGGCATGCTGGGCACCGTTATCGGCGCCCATTCCGGCCCCGGCACGCTGGCGGTATACTTCATGGGTAAAAGCCGCTAAGCATCGGCCTTATGCAAGCTCCGCTCTTGCGGGGCTTTTTTCGTATCCGCATGTCCACTCTCATATAAACATGTCCACTCTCATATAAATATGTATATTATTTTTACGGAGGAACAAGTATGAGATACGGACGTTCTTTGTCGCGGCGGCAGCCGCCCAAAAACAGCCGGCATTCTACCTTAATCATCGTGGCCGTGCTGCTGGGTATCACCGCATACTTTGTGGGCGCCGGCGCTGCAGGCGGATGGCTGGCGGAAAACGTGATCAACCCCGTTTTCAACAGCGGCGTAGGCAGCGCTGCCACGTCTTCGCCCACGGCCACTCCGGAGATGAACGCATCCGCTCCTGCATCTGCGACCGCTGCCCAGTCGCCCGCGGTATCCGGTACGCACAGCGAAGAGCAGATTACTGCTCAGAGCGTCACGCTCTATGCGCTGCAGGTCGGCGCTTTTTCCGATGAGAACAACGCCAAAAAAATTGCGCAGGATGTTAAACAGCGGGGCGGCGCCGGCTTCATTAGCTACGACGGAAGTCTTTACCGCGTTCTGCTGGCAGGCTATACGTCCGAGAACGATGCCAAATCCGTCAAGGCTGACCTGGAAAATCAGAATATCTCCACAACCATATTTAAGCTGGATTCCGGCGCGCTGGAGTTTCGAATCGGCGCAGAGAAGCAGCAGATCGAAGCGGTAAAGGCCTGCTTTGGCATTGTGCCGACCATTGTATCCGAGCTGCAGCAGATCATATTCGACGCTGACAGGGGTAATAATGTGGACGACCGCATTACGGCGCTCAAGACAAAAGCAGACGAGGTCAACGTGAACTTGAAAGCAGCGGTTTCCCTCGAATCGGCCTCCATGGCAAGCCTGATACAGTATATGGACAGTTTGTGCGACAAGCTGGGCGCTATTCCCAAATCCACCGAAGTATCCGGGGTGGCATTTTCTTCAGAGTTAAAGTATAATTTGATTGGTGTGGTTGTCGATTACGCCGCATTTTTCAAAAAACTAAGCAGCTAACGGAGGTACTATGACAATAGCAGAGGCCGCAGCCATTCTGAACTGTAAAACGGTTTGCGGTGCAAACAACATGGACAGGCCCCTAAGATCCGCCTGCGGGGCTGACCTGATGAGCGATGTGCTCGCTTTTGTGAAGGAAAACTGCCTGCTGCTGACCGGTATGGTAAACGCGCACGTTGTTCGCACGGCAGAAATGCTCGATGTCCCGTGCATCGTGTTCGTCCGCGGCAAAGTGCCCACGCAGGATATGATCGAACTGGCGGTACAGACAGGCGTCACTCTGCTCACGTGTGAATATACGCTCTATGAGGCGTGCGGAAGGCTGTATCAGAACGGACTTCCTCCCTGCAGATAATAAGCGCCATGTCTGATGGATTCAAGGAAAGCTTCGCGATTACCGCGGGCGATTTTGCATCAGCGGGCGGGGCCTCCGCGCGCATCAAGAGCGTATTGCGAATGATCGGCATCGATCCCGCCATCATCAGGCGCGTCAGCATTGCGGCCTATGAGGCGGAGCTCAACATGATCATCCACAGTTTCGGCGGAGAGATGACGCTAAAAATTGATTCCAGTACGATCCATATTGAATGTGTGGATACCGGCCCTGGCATTGAAGATATCGAAATGGCTATGAAGGAAGGTTTTTCCACCGCATCGCCGGATATTCAGTTGATGGGTTTCGGCGCCGGAATGGGCCTCCCCAACATCAAAAAGAACAGCGACGAGATGGGCATCCGTTCCGATCCCGGCGGAACGCACCTGCATCTCAAGTTCAACATTGTATAAAGGCGGATTGATATGAATACCTACTTCCACTCCGTGCGACTCGACCGAGACAAATGCAAAGGCTGTACCAACTGTATCAAGCACTGCCCCACCGAGGCCATCCGTGTGCGCAACGGTAAGGCGCAGATCATTGCGGAGCGTTGCATCGACTGCGGCGAATGCATCCGCATCTGTCCATATCACGCCAAAATCGCCTATACCGACCCCTTCTCGGATATCGGGCGGTTCAAATATAAAATTGCGCTGCCGGCGCCGACGCTGTACGGCCAGTTTAAGAACCTTTCCAGCATTAGCCGCGTGGTGATGGGCCTTCGGTTGATGGGTTTCGACGACGTGTATGAAGTGGCCCGCGGTGCCGATATCGTCAGTTGCGCGGTTCGGGAACGGCTGGCCAGTAAGGACAATCTTCCCGTCATCTCGTCCGCCTGCCCCGCTATCGTTCGGCTGATACAGGTGCGCTTTCCCAACCTAATAAGCAACATCATCGATTTGCAGTCTCCGATGGAAGTAGCCGCCATCGCGGCGAAGCGCGAGTTCGCCCAAAAACATGGCGTAAATGAATACGACATCGGCGCATTTTTCATCACACCATGCCCCGCCAAGGTGACAAGCATCAAAAATCCCTATGGTATCGAAAAAAGCCATGTGGACGGCGCTTTTTCGGTAATCGATATTTACGGCTTGCTGGCC
>JBMNOT010000028.1:0-14722 GCA_050943225.1 Christensenellales bacterium
GTCATAAGTCGGATCCCCTGCAGTCCGTGCCATAAGCCAGATCTCTTCGATCCGTGTCATAAGTCGGGTCCCTGCGGCCCGTGCCATGAGCCAGATCTCTTCGGTACGTGTCATAAGTCGGGTCCCTGCGGCCCGTGCCATGAGCCAGATCTCTCCGGTACGTGTCATACACCGGGTGCGTGCGATCCATGCAATGAGCCAGGTTTCTGCCATCTGGGTCATAAGCTGGGTCCTTGTGATCCGTGCCATAAGCCGTGGCCATGGGGTCTGTGCCATCACCCAGGTCCGTACGATCCATGCAATGAGCCGGGTTTCTGCCATCTGGGTCATAAGCTGGGTCCTTGTGCTCCGTGCCATAAGCCGTGGCCATGGGGTCTGTGCCATCACCCAGGTTCGTACGATCCATGCAATGAGCCGGGTTTCTGCCATCTGGGTCATAAGCTGGGTACTTGTGATCCGTGCCATAAGCCGTGGTCATGGAGTCCGTGTCATAAGCAGGGGCCATGCGGTCTAGGCCATCATCCGGGTTCCTGTGGTTCGTGCCATAAACGACACTGCTTTGATCCGGTTGTATTCAAACCCCGCAGACAGCCTCTGTTATTTGTCCTTGCCAAAATGATACAAAGAGGGATATTTTTTTCGCGGTGGTGAGTTGAAAAATACGGCTATGGGTCAACGCACATTCACGGAACGACGCCGGATACCCATACGGGCAAGTATATTTTCAACTGGAGCCTGAAAGAAAACGGCACTCCGGATGTGCAGGTTCCTTACTCCAAAATCCATTCAAGGCGCGGCTTCATATGGAAATACCCCGTGCATGAGTGGCTCTGCTACGTCGGGGAAGGTCCGCATAAGATGGTTTTCCTGGAGGGGGTGGTGCTCAACCATTACCCCGACAGCAGCAAATCCAGAAGCTCGTATCTGCCGCTGCTGGAGATGGCAGTTAAGGAAGACCCGACCGGCGACCGCGTTTCGTACTACCTCGGCAGAGAGTACATGTACAAAGGCATGTAGGATAAGTGTATCGCTGAGCTTAAAAGGTATCTGGCCTTGCCCACAGCCGTATGGAAAGAAGAACGGTGCGCGGCGATGAGGTGGATCGCCCACAGCTGCTATAAGCTGGCAAAATTCAGGACGCATATGCCTGGTATTTCAGGGCAATTGCCGAGGCGCCACATATACGCGACCCGTATGTGGAGTGCGCAAAAATGGCCTACTTCCTGAAAGACTGGCCCATGGCCTTTTTTATGGTAGAGGAGGCTCTCAAGATCAAAGAGAAATCCAAAGTCTATACGAACATGGGATACGCGTGGGACCATACACCCCACGATTTGGGCGCCATCGCCTGCTACTGGCTGGGCATGTACGACCGCTCACTCGTTCACGCCAAAGCCGCGCTTGAAAAAGCCCGAATGACAAGAGGCTGCAGAACAATTTGGCCTTGATTGAAGAAAAGCTGAAAAGTCGGCAATAAGTTTTCCGCGGCGAGAAAGGTATGGAAAGGATTTATCGGCGGCCAAGCAGACTTCAGCCGCCATGCGGGCAGGGGTATCTTTTACTCCTGCCCCACTTGTAAAATCAGCAGTCTGCGTACTCCAAAGCCAGTATTATCATTCTTATCAAGGGTATAACCTATTCAACCCAAAAATTTTTCCGGGCTTTGGGCTTAGCAAACGTCAACACATCGAAACAGGGGAGTAAAAACCTTCGTTTTTTAACTTGGATATGACGTTCGAAGAAAAAGCACACTGCCTGATCAGGAATGGCTTCGATAATCAAAACCAAACCAAATGGTAATAACCATCAGAAGGCCCTTAGCCTTCCCGCTCGCACAGAACCATCGTTACGTCGTCAGCGCGGGTCTGCGTAAACTTCTTCTTGATCTCGTCCAGCAGCTGCCGGCCGTGCAGGTCGCACATCAGTATGGCGCTCAGGTCGTCGGTGGACGCCCGTCCGGTGTGGATGCCGTCCAGACCGTCGGTATACAGCAGCAGCTTTTCGCCTTTTTCCAGCACACCCGTCATCTGCTCATGGTCCACGCTGTCCACCCAGCGGCATATCGGCGTGCCGGGCAGCAGCACCTCCCGGATGCCGTTGCGGCCGGCAATCAGCGGCGGCACGCTGTGCCCCGCGTTGGCGCACACAAACTCGCCGCTTCCCGGGTCCAGCGCCAGCAGGAACACGGTGATGTAGATGCTCTCCTCGGTGTTAAGCTCCTCAAAGGAATTCTGCAGGTTATGCAGCACCTGCACAGGCGATATGCCCGGCGCCTTGCACTGCGCGAACAGCTCCTGCCTGAGGTACACCGTCAGCATTGCAGGCATGACGCCATGACCGGACACGTCCGCTACGTACATGAACACACGCCCGTCGCGCGTGAGGAAACAGTCGTACATGTCGCCGCCCAGCGCTTCGCACGGCAAAAACTCCGCAGCAAAATGATAGCCCGGAATATCGGGCAGCATATGCCGTAGTATCGACAACTGCAGGCTGCGCGCCACCTCCAGGTCTTTCATCATGCGGGAGTTGCTGATCATCAGCTTGTCTTTTAAGTTTTGCTCCTTGGTGATGTCAGTGAATACTTCCAGCGCGTAGATGCTGGCCTCATACGGCACCGGGCAGGCGGACACCGTGTACACACGGCTCCGGCCGCGCATAATCGTGCTGTACCGGCGTTTGCTGGCGATGCACCGGCGTACGATGCACTCCGGGCATTTCCGGCTGACGCCCGGCATTCTATCACAGCTGCCCTCCTGCGGCCCGAACCGCGCCTGCATCGCACGGTTGGCAAACAGAACCCTGCCATCCGGGCCAAACACGCGTATCATATCCGGCATTTCGTCCAACAACGCCACCGAGAACGTGTCGGCACAAAATACCTTAAAGTCGTTCATTTACCCCTACCCCTAATCAAGACTTTATCCCAACAACAAAATAGCTCCGAAGCATAACGCAACGCCGCGGCGCGGTCAATTCAACAATTTTTCACCTGATTGTCCAGCAGCATGAAATCCAGCAGCAGCTTGTCCATCTCATTGCTCTGCTTCAATATGCCAATATCCGACCCCAGATTGAAAATACCTTTTTCATATTGCCTGGTGACCATAGTCTCCAGTTTGCACCGCTCTCGCACCAGCTGCGCCTGCAGCCGCTTCTTTCTCTCAGACAAAGACATACCGCTAGCTAGAGGCAACTGCGACCCCACATCGTGGCTCATTCCCGAACCCCCTACAAATTTTAATATTATTATATTTATGATCTCACAAAATATATCGCTATCTTTCGGTGCCCACCAGCTCAGCCGCGAGTATCTGTTCCAGCTTGAATGTGCTGATCCGCCGCCTCAGACGGCAGTATGCAACAATACCATCATCCCCGATACTCTTGACCACGATTACGCGCTGGGTTATACCACTCTTTCCCTCATAGATAATCCGCACCGGCACACCGTCCCGATGCGCTATCTGCAAAGTTTTCAAAATAATATTCATCGTTTATGTCTTAATTCCAACCATTGTTCATAATATCACATAAAATATATTTTTTGTACAGCGTTTCGACAAAAAAAGTGTTAAGTAGCCAAGGATTCACCCGGTTTTTTGATTAAAATGTTGCTGACCCTAGGATTTTTTGTGGTATAGTGAAAGCCTGAGGATGGTTTCCTCGCAACGAAAGGTATCCATCATGCCGGAAATACACGTATACAAAGCGGACCGCCGTCTTTGCTTCATCGACTGCGGTCAAACGGTGTTCTCCTGCCCCATCGGACTGGGTCCCTGCCCCTCGGGTGCCAAGCGTGCCGAGGGCGACGGCAAAACGCCGGAAGGCGAATACCGGGTATGCACCCGCAACAACCGCTCCAAATATACGCTCTTTTTGGGGCTCAGCTACCCTTCTCCCGACGACGCACGGGCGGCTTTTACGCGCGGCGATATTTCGGCGGCGCAGCTTGATGCCATACTCCGCGCCCACGCGGCAGGGCGCCGCCCGCCATGGAACACCCCTCTGGGCGGCGAGATCGGCATACACGGCGGCGGCGTGCGGCAGGGCGGCGGCCTCGCGGACAACACCGCCGGCTGCATCGCGCTGTTGGACGACGATATCCGGCGGCTGTGGGCGCTCGCACCGCTGGGCATGCGGGTGGTCATCCACCCCTGACCGGCTGCCAAAAAAAAGGGAACAGCTTACGGCTGTCCCCGTCATTTGGCTTAACATTCTATTCCACCAGTTTCCCTCTGTCTTCTGTTGTATGTACTCCGACATATGCCTGCCGTACGAACGCACCGCTCACCGGCAATATCCTTACGGTTCCAGCAGCCCTGCGTCGTACACGCATTTGGGGAAGCTGCATTCCTGCGACTCAAGCGCCATGCCGTTGAGGTAGGCATAGTTGTGCGCCGTCCCTACCTCGAACACAACCTTGTGCAGCCACAGCGCCGGGTATGCAGCGCCCATTTTCCGGTTGAACCGCCTTTTGCCGTACACGTCGTCGCCCAGCACCGGCAGGCCCGCATACGTCAGGTGCGCGCGTATCTGGTGCAGCCCGCTGGTGACAGGCCGGACGCGCAGCAGTGAAATCCCGTCTCCCTCCGCCAGCCGCTGATACCGCGTCACAATGGGCCTGGTCTCCTTCTGGGGTTTGGGCAGTACCCGGGCGCGCCGGTTGGACCTGTCGCACAGGTGGTATGCCATCAGCTCTGCCTTGTCCTGCGCCTGCCCCACAACCGGGCAGATATAATACCGTGTGATACGGCGCTGCATCAGGGCTTCCGTCAAAAACAGGTATGCATCCTCATGTTTGGCCACCAGCAACAGCCCGCTGACGTATTTATCCAGCGGGTAGATGAGATACGGCACAATCAGCGCCTCCAGGCTGTATTCGCCGCGCCGTTTCATGTGTGCTTCCACCATGTCCAGCGCGCTGTGCTCGCCCGACTCCGACGTGGACGGCAGCCCGGCCGGCTTGTCGAGAAACACGAAGTTTTCGTCCTGATACACCACGCGCGGTGTTAAGTCCAGCCCCAGCAGATCCGGCGGCGCAAAAATCCGGACGATATCGCCCGTTTGCACCGTTTCGTTGCCCGAGCCTTTCTGCCCGTTCACCGTCACGATTTCGGATTTCAGCGCAGTTTTCAGCGTCTTCTCCGAAAACCCCGGGCAGGCCTCCATCAGCAGCTCAACCAGCCCGGCGCCGTCCCGCTCTTTTTCCACCTTTAGTTCTACCATACCCCAGCCCCCAGCGATGACAAATGTCAATAAAACTATACAACAGCCATTTTACTATAACAGCCCTGTCCGCAATGTCAAGGCATTCAGGCGCATAAAATCGCCGGCCGGTCTTGCGCTTGCCGCCGTCTTCTGCTATATTGAATACACTTGAAGTGAATTGCTGCGGTGCGGCGCAAACTAAATATCGTTCCGGTTAAAGAGCATGCTCTCTGATGTGCGCCGGCAAAGCGACGCGGGGAAGGTGAAAGCCCGCGGCGGCGGCAGGAGCATGGGCGCTTTACTTACAGCCTGGGGCTGTATGACATGCCGGAAGCCATTAAGCGGGCATGTTGCTGCAACATGCCAACGAGGGTGGAACCGCGGAAAGTTATCACTTTTCGTCCCTTGCGAGGACCTGAAGTGATTTTTTATTTTACAGATGAACAAGACGGAGGAAGTATGAAGAAGGATAAGCAGACGATGGAGCGCATCGTGGCGCTCTGCAAAAACCGGGGCTTTGTGTATCCCGGATCTGAAATTTACGGCGGTCTCGCCAACTCATGGGACTACGGCTCGCTGGGTGTGGAGTTCAAAAACAACATCAAACAGGCCTGGTGGAAGAAGTTCATCAAGGAATGCCCGTACAACGTGGGCGTCGACGCGGCCATACTGATGAACCCGCAGGTTTGGGTGGCGTCCGGCCATGTGGGCGGCTTCTCCGATCCGCTGATGGACTGCAAGGAGTGCAAATCCCGCTGGCGAGCCGATCAGCTCATCGAGGACTACGTTGCGAAGAAAGGGCTAAACGTGGCTGTGGCGGGCATGGACCTTTCCGAGATGGAAGCCTTTATAGAGGAAAAAGGCATCAATTGCCCCACGTGCGGCAAGCACAACTTCACGGGCGTCCGGAAGTTCAACCTGATGTTCAAGACGTTCCAGGGCGTCACGGAAGACTCCGCGAGCCAAATCTACCTCAGGCCCGAAACCGCGCAGGGCATATTCGTCAATTTCAAGAACGTACTGCGCACCACGCGCAAGCGCCTGCCTTTCGGTATCGGGCAGATCGGCAAATCGTTCCGCAACGAGATCACGCCGGGCAACTTCATTTTCCGCACACGCGAGTTTGAGCAGATGGAGCTGGAGTTTTTCTGCGCGCCCGCAGAGGAGATGAAGTGGTTCAACTACTGGAAGGAATTCTGCTACAACTGGCTGGTATCGCTGGGCATGAAGCCTGAAAACATTAAGATGCGCGATCACTCCCCGGAGGAGCTGTCGCACTATTCCAACGCGACCACCGACATCGAGTATCTTTTCCCGTTCGGCTGGGGCGAGTTGTGGGGCATCGCAGACCGGACGGATTTCGACCTCAGGCAGCATCAGAACACCTCGGGCCAGAGCATGGAATACGTGGACCCGGTCACCAACGAGAAGTTCCTGCCCTACTGCATCGAACCGTCGCTGGGCGCGGACCGCGTGGCGCTGGCGTTCCTGTGCGACGCTTACGACGAGGAGCAGCTGGAAAACGAGACGCGCGTGGTGCTGCGCCTCTCCCCCGTGCTCGCGCCGTTTAAGGCCGCCGTGCTGCCGCTGCAAAAGCAGCTCAACGACAAGGCGCAGGAAGTTTACCACATGCTGCTTAAGGATCACATGGTGGATTTCGACACGACGGGCAGCATCGGCAAGCGTTACCGCCGTCAGGACGAGATCGGTACGCCTTGCTGCATCACCATCGACTTCGAGACGCTGGAAACGAACACCGTGACGGTGCGCGACCGCGACACCATGCAGCAGATCCGTCTGGAAATCGGGCAGCTAAGCGCATATCTCTCTGACCTGGTCAAATTCTAAACTCTGCAGGACGGCCGGGGGCAAAGGGGGATATCCCCTTGTCTTCGGCCGCCTCATCCCATGCCTGAAAATTGGGCGCCCTAGCCGACAAATATCGGGCTGAAATCCCAATACTAACATAAGTTGACTTTATTTTCGGCCTATGATTAAATATATAATATTAAGTAATATCCCGCTTAGCCGTATGGTGTTGATGTGGTAAGCTGTCCGACACCGCGCAGGTCAGTTCTCCAGTCTGCGCCGGAAGTGTATGGCTGATTTTCGTGTTTGTCATCCGGCAAACGGGGTTATTATGAGGAAGAAACTGAAAAATATACAGAAGGGATCTTCACTCATTGTTGTTTTATTTGGTTCTTGTCGGGCTTGGGGTGTTGGCTGGTGTCCTTGTCAATATTCTGATTAACCAGAGAAATCTGGTCTACTCCATCATCGGATCTGTTATTCTAGTCATTACAGGCGCTATTGCGTGTTTTGTACTCTATTATCCTTACTACTTTCCCAGCTTCCGGGATCTGATATGGACGCTGGTTTTAATTGCCGTATTTCTGGTCGCCGTTTACGCAGCCCTGCATCTTATCGTCAATGCTATCAGGAGGCGGAACGGCTCTCCTGTTTTTTCGGATACCACGGCTGCGAAAGCTGAGCCGTTATATAAACCTGTCCACGTACAGAAAACAAAGCCCGACAAAGCCCTCAAAGAAATGATTGGCAATGTCGAGGTTACCCGAATCAATAAGGCAAGCCTCCGGGCCGCAAACTCCAAACCCGAAAAGCCCTTGAAAGAGCGGGCTCTGGCCATCATCAAGGCTGGAGCCGCGCCTTCTCATGCCCGCGCTTCGCAAGAGTCCGTCGGCGAGGTCATCGGGACTATGGTCATTCCGAACGAGCTGCCCATAAAGCAAAGTCCGGTGCAGCCTGTTACCAGCAGAGTTGCCACCGAATCTGCACAGATTGAGGCTGCCGCGAAAATCACGTTTAAGCCGGCAGCAGAGGAAGTTTTTACAGCACCGACAGCCGCCGAGAAAGTTGCCATCGAGTCGGCGGAGGCAGAGATTGCCGAAGTTGTCACAGAGCAGATGGCGGCACAGGCCGAAGTCGCCGAGGTGGTTCTCCCAGAACCGGCACAGACTGGCGATATAGAGGAAATTACCGCCACAGAACCAGCACAAGCCGAGGCCGCCGAGAAAATCTCCGCGGAATCGGTGCAGGCCGAAGCTGCCGAAGAAGTCACCCCAGACCCGGCGCAGACTGGCAATATAGAAGAAGTTGCTGCAGAGCCGACGCCTCAGGCCGAAGTCGCCGAGGAAATTATCGCAGAATCGGTGCCGGCTGACGCACCCAAAGCAGTTGCTACAGAATCCGTGCAGGCTGCATCCAACGAGGAAGGCATTTCGGAACCAGAACAAACCGTTATCGTCGAGGAGGTTATCACCGAATCGGTAAATGCTGCGGCTGAGGAAGCTACTACAGAGCTGCAAGTCGAGGCAGAAGCTTTCGCCGAGCCAACAGAGGCAGAAGCCACCAATGATACTGTCACCGAGTTAGTACAGAATGTGCCTGACAAAGAGGCTGCCGCAGAGCCTATTACGCAGGCTGAGGCTGTCGAAGAAGCTTTCTTTGAGCCTGTACAAACAGAATCTGCCGAGGAAGTCACCGCAGATCCAGTGCAGGCCAAAACCGCCGAAGAAGGTATTACTGAACCGGTACAGGCTGTATCCGATGAAGAAGGTATCGTAGAACCAGCACAAACCGTCGAGGAAAGCGCCACAGAACCGATGCAGGCTGCCGATATGGAGGAAATTGTCGAAGAGCCAATGGCGCAGGTTGAAGCCGTCGAGGAGGTTGCCGCGGAGCCGGCGCAGGCTGGCGCCGTCGAGGAAGCTGCCGCAGAGCCGATGCAGGCGGAAACTGCCGAAGAAGCTGTCACAGTACCGGGGGTGGCCCAAGCCGAAACTGCCAAAGAAACTGTCGAAGAGCCAGTACAAGCTGGCGCTATCGAGCAGGCTGTTGCGGAGCCAGCGCAGGCTGGCGCCGTCGAGGAAAGCGCCACAGAACCGATGCAGACTGCCGATATGGAGGAAATTGTCGAAGAGCCAATGGCGCAGGTTGAAGCCGTCGAGGAGGTTGCCGCGGAGCCGACGCAGGCTGGCGCCGTCGAGGAAGCTGCCGCAGAGCCGATGCAGGCAGAAACTGCCGAGGAAGCTGTCACAGAACCGGTGGTGGCCCAAGCCGAAACTGCCAAAGAAACTGTCGAAGAGCCAGTACAAGCTGGCGCTATCGAGCAGGCTGTTGCGGAGCCGGTACAGGCAGAAACTGTTGAGAAGGCTGCTGTCAAGCTGGCGCAGAAAGATACTGCCGAAGAGGTATCCGCGGAATCGGCGCAGCCAAGCCGCTTCGACGCGCTCATCGCCAAAGCGGAAGAGCTGGTCCGGGAAGGCAAATACAACTACGCCGCGCGGATTGCCGAAGCCTGTCTGGAGCTGGCGCCGCCATCCCAGCGCAAGCGTGCGGACATCATGCTGCTGGAATGTCTTGTCCTGTCAAATAAAATCGAACAGGCTCGAAAAAAATGGTTGGAAGTTTTAAATAAAATGTATATACTTGAACCAAACGATAAACTGAAATTAAAAGAAATACTGCAAAAACTCAATTTCAGCCAAAAACAGGTATCATAAACAGGTATTATTTATATGGATCGGGGTAAGGGGAAACTGATAGACAGGAAATTTTTTATCAATGTGCTGCTCATCTGCGGTATGGTTGCGGCATTTTTCCTTTTCTGCGGTTTCGCCGGTATCAGCAATCTCCTCTCCGAAAAACGTATTGCTTCCGGTGTTCTGGTGGACGGCATCAATGTATCCGGCATGACGAAGGAGGAAGCAAAGGCTGTTGTCACAGACAAGCTGCAACAGAAGCTGTCCGGGCAGCTCATCACCCTTTGCTATATGCACAAGCAGCTGGAGCTCAGCGCCGCTGACCTTGGCCTCTCCTACGACATAGCCGGCGTCATCAACGAAGCTTATGAATACAACAAGATGGAAACCGACACCACCGAGCAGCGCTTCAACAAGACAGCATACCTGTCCCGCGGCGTCAACTTCCAGCCGGAGCTGGTGCTGGACGAAGTCCGTCTGCGCGAAAGGCTGGAGCAGTATGCAAAGGAGCGTGTCATAACCCCCATTAATGCTGTAGCTGTCTTCGACGCGGAAACGGAGACTTTTTCCTACACGCCGGAGCAGGACGGGGTCAGAATCAATATCGACAAGCTCATGCATGATGTGAAAGCCGCTCTCACTTCCGGCGAAAGCGCTATCGTGCAGGTAACGGGCGAACCCGCGCCCGCGGATATCACCGTCAGCGATCTGAAAAAGAACACCGTGCTGGTTTCTACTTTTGAGACAACGGCCGTCTATAACCCGAACCGCAACGTCAACATTTCGCTGATCACTGCCACCGTCAACGGCATTGAGATCAAGCCGGGCGAAACGCTGTCCATCAACGGGCTGGTCGGCCAGCGGACAACGGAAAAAGGCTACCTGCCGGCATCGGCCATCTCCGACGGTATTCTGGTTGACGAGGTGGGCGGCGGCATCTGTCAATTGGCGGGTACGCTCTACAATGCGGCCCTTCTGACCGACCTTGAAATTGTTGAGCGGCATCGGCATACCTGGCCGTCCGACTACCTGCCGATCGGGCAGGATTCTACCCTCACCTGGGATACCAAGGATCTCAAGATTAGAAACCCGAAAAATTACAGCGTTTTTATCAGCGCCAGCTTTCAGGATCAGAAAGTAACCGTTAAAATATATGGACAACCACTGCCGGAAGGCGTTACAATCAAAGTGCAGAACAATATCATTAAAGAGTATCCGCCGGGCAAAACGGAAGTCCGATATACAAACAACCTGCCTGTGGGCAAAATTCAGACGGTCAGGAGAGCCCATAACGGCTACCAGGTAGAAGTCTACCGGATCTATTACAAAAACGGCATTGAGACAGGCCGCGAGAAAATATCGACGGACAACTACCCTGCGCTCAATAAGATCGTATTAAAAGGAAGATCAACTTATCAAGATAAATAAGGAGGACGCCATGAAAAGTTCATCTCAGGTTACCGGATTACCCCTTATGGGTGTCCAGGAAGGTATGGAATTCGGAACCGTTCAGGACATCGTCATCGACCCGCAGACCAAGAGAGTTCAATCGCTGATCTTGCGCGGCGCTAAAAATGAATACGACTACCGCGAGCTCAAGCTCTCCGACATCATCGGCATCGGCAAGGACTATGTGATCACCCAGACCATCGAGAACGCAGTTGCGATGGGCCTGTCCAATGCCGGCATGGCGCTGCTGAATATCCGCTGTATCGCTTCATCCGGCGATGTGCTGGGCAACGTCAAGGATTTCGTGTTCGACGAAAAGACGGGCGTCATCAATTCCGTCCAGCTCGATACCGGCGCGGAAATACCCGGCGAAAGCATCATGGCGCTGTCCAACAACCTTTTGTTTGTCACGGCTGAGGAGCAGGAGAACAACGCCGTATCCTCTCTGGAACAGGAGCAGCAGGAATACATGCTGGGCCGTGTGGTCAAGAACGACATCCGAGACCAGAGCGGCCAGGTCATCATCGAGAAAGGCACTGTCGTCACAGCCGACGTGATCCGCATTGCGGAGGCTGCGGGCGTGATCATCGATCTCACGCTGGAACTGTAAACTCACGGCTGCCGGTTTATGCCAATTAATCTAAAATGTTCGTCCCCGGTCAACAGCTCGTGTTTTTGGGCTGGGAAAATAAATGTTTCGTTTTTATGCGCTGGTAATCCAGCGCTTTTTTATTAGTCCGAATCCTTCTTTTCAATAAGCAAAAGATACGGCATCCATCAAGCATTATTGTCAAAATAGTACATATATATATTTTTTAGCTTGTAATGGGTTATAATGGCTTATCGCATTAAAACAAAACATTCGACAGGAGGAATCCGCCATGACGTATTGTTCACAATGCGGCAAACTTTTGTAGCAAGGCGATGTCAATTTTTGTACATCATGCGGCGCCCGGCTGATGCCTGCTCCGGCCTATGCGCCCCCGCAGCCCGCTTATGCGACTCCTGCCTATACCCCGCCGGCTGCGCCTATCGCGCCGCTGACCGCAAACCAGTTCACTTTCCGCAACACCGGCATGGGGTTTATACTGCCGGTCTTACTGCTTATCATCTCGCTGTTCATGGGCATGATTCACCCTGTTTTTCTGTCAATAGAAAATATTAGTGTTATTTTCAAACAGTCAACCGTCTATGCAGCCATCACTTTCGCCGCCGTGCTGCCCGCGCGGGCCAAAGGCCCCGACCTGTCGTTTGGCAATGTGGTTTCACTCTCCAGCGTCATCATCGGCTTGGCTTTGCAGTCAGGCGGATCATCCTTTTCCGGATTGCTGCTGGCGATACTGGCCGCAGCCGTTGTTGGCGCCGTAAACGGCGTGGCCAATGGCGTAATTCGCGTCCGCTCCATACTGCTCACCGTGCTCATCTCAGCCGCCGTCACCGGAGTCGTTTCCTTCATTGTCGGGCAGATCGCACTGGGTCTTACCGATGGTTATGCCATCAGAACTGATGTACCAGCCATATCGCTCAACATGGCTGCTATCATGCTGCTGTTAATCAGTTTTGCGCTCGCCTTTTTCCTCAACCTCGGCACCAAACTGGGCACCCCTTTATATAACCATGGGGCTTTGCATTGCGGCCTATATGGCCAGCGCCATCATTGCCGCTTTGGTGGGCTTCTATTACAATATACGGATAAGCGTAGCCACACCAACCACAGGCGGCGGCCTTGAGGCGTTCATACTGTTTGCTTTCGCGTGCGTCATCTCCAGCCGCGCGCTGGACAACCGATTTGCGCCGGTTGTGTACGCTCTGCTTCCCGCTCTCTCCTGGGCTGTGATGCGGAATGCTCTTATTTTGAACAGGGTAGTCATACCTACGCAAAACATCTTTGATTGGATATTGGTTGCCATCGCGCTGTTGATTGCATTTTTCAGCCGATACGAAAAAAAACCGCGCGCCAGCGGCCAGTCGTCATGATCTGAACACGGATGGCTGATAATCCTTTTTCACTGCGAGCACACCCCATAGCTGATGAATCCTCCAGTTCTGCTCGCCGTGCGCCACGTTTCCCGGCACCAGCCAGCTGTCGCACGGCCGGATGTCGTGCGTATCGCCGCCGATGGTGAGCTGCAGCCGCTCCAGAGTATCAATAATCTTGCGAGCAGGACGGGCTCTGATTGACCCCAAAAGCTACGCTTATAGGGTGTCTCATCCCGTTCAGCCCACACCTCGGACGTAAAATCCGCAGGTTTTCCACAATACTAAAGCGGCCGCTTCGCCGCAGCCGCTTGCTGATCTGTACACTCAGTCGATTAACACTCAGTCGATTACCGGTATGGTGGAAAAGCCCTTCTCCAGCATCTCGCCGGTATACTCGAAGTCTTTGAGCCTTCCTGCCAGATATTCCTCATATGCGGCAAGGTCGTAATCGCCATGCCCCGAAAGGTTGAAGAATATCGTTTTGGCTTCGCCCGTCTCCTTACACTCCAGCGCCTTTTGAATCGCATACGCAATGGCGTGAGCCGATTCCGGCGCGGGCAGTATAACCTCGCTGCGGGCGAACAGCACCGCCGCCTTAAACACGTCGGTTTGGCGCACCGCCGCTGCGCGAACATAGCCGTCATGATACAGCTGCGAGAGCAGCGCCGAATCGCCGTGATATCTTAAGCCCCCCGCATGAATGCCCGCCGGCACAAAGTCATGCCCCAGCGTATACATCATCGCAATGGGCGCCATCTTGGCGGTATCACCGTAGTCGTAAGTGAATTTACCCTTGGTCAGCTTGGGGCAAGCCGCCGGCTCCACCGCTACGAACTCGGTTTTGGTGCCGTTTCTCAGCTTATCGTGCAGGAACGGGAACGCGCAGCCCGAGAAGTTGGACCCGCCGCCATTGCAGCCGATCACGATATCCGGGTATTCGTCGATCTTCTCAAACTGCTTTTTCGCTTCCAGCCCGATGATGGTCTGGTGAAGAATCACGTGGTTTAAAACGCTGCCCAGCGCATAGTGTGTATCGTCGCGCATCACCGCGTCTTCTACCGCTTCGGAGATCGCGATGCCCAGGCTGCCCAGCGAATCGGGATCCTTTTCGAGTATCGCGCGGCCCGCATTGGTCAGCGTCGACGGGCTGGCAATCACGTTCGCGCCGTAGGTTTGCATCAGCGTCCTGCGGTACGGCTTTTGCTCGTATGAAACGCGCACCATGTAGACAGTGCATTCCAGCCCGAACATCTGGGCGGCGATGGAAAGCGCGCTGCCCCACTGGCCTGCGCCCGTCTCGGTGGTCAGGCGCCTCACGCCCTCGGCCTTGTTGTAAAATGCCTGCGGGATGGCGCTGTTGAGCTTATGGCTGCCCGAGGGGTTATTGCCTTCGTATTTGTAATAGATCTTCGCGGGCGTATCCAGCGCCTTTTCCAGCCCATAGGCGCGTATCAGCGGCGACGGGCGGAATTTCGCGTAGATCTCGCGCACCTGTTTCGGGATGTCGATATACCGCTCGGTGGACATCTCCTGCGCGATCAGCTCTTTGGCGAAAAGCGGTGCCAATTCATCCGGCTGTA